>DATEKR010000322.1:0-8302 GCA_035277345.1 Enterobacteriaceae bacterium | reverse complement strand
CACGTGTTTAAATTCCTGGACCAGCATCTCGTCTTCGTGACCTTCGACATAGATGTTGCCGACGGAGTCGGAGGTGAAGGCACCGGCGGTAATGTTGCCCTGAGTTTTACCTTCAATACTGATATAACATGGGGTTGTCATAATATGCTCCTTGCGTGTTTTACGTGGGTTTAACTACTCACGAAATAGATAGCAATTTGCGTGCCAACTTTTAATTCATTGATTTAAGTATAAAAAATAAAATCAAGCGGATTTTTCAGAGAGGATTTGAGCAAGAAGTTGCGCAAACTATTCAGATTCACGGCGTTTATTGCCAAAAAAGTGATTTATTCCAAAAGTTGAGCAAGAAGTTGCGCAGAATGCGCAGATATAGCGAAATACAAAAAGTGCTATTTCTCATTCATTTACCTTGCTGATGAATCATAGCCCTCCCGCAAGAATATATGCGGTGGGGTTATGATTCATCATGTCATGCTTTATACGTACATCGGTGAAAAACATAAGCCGGGCTTACCATAACATCAGGGTGGGGTTGTCCCCTTCCCGGGTGAGATCGGCGAGCTCCATGGCATTCTGCAGAGCTATTTAGCGGAAATTAATACTCTTATCGCTGGTGAGATCATAAAGGTCAAACTTACGACCCAGTTTCTGACCGCCATCACGCGTCAGCGGCGTCCAGCCAATTGCCGCACGACTGCGGGTCGGACCGGAGGTAAAGAGATCCAGCGGTATGGAAACGTAGACGCCTTTAGTAAAATCACCTTCCCCGTACTGTTCCGCCGAGACGTTGGTGATAGTGGCATAAGCACCCACCACCACACCGCTGTCAAAGTGTTTCATCACCTCCAGAGTACCGCCCTTATCACCCGCCAGATACTGTCCGACACTCGCTTTAATCAGGACATTATCCGCGAAGGAAGGATTCCAGTAAGCGGTAAAGTGTCCGGTTTTCACGCTGTAGTCGGTGAATTTCATCATCTCTTTCGCGCTGTGCCAGTCACGCTGTTTCACGTAGTTGGCATCGATGCCGAAGGCCCAGTTACCGTCCACCGGACGCCACAGCAGTTCCGCCCCCGCGCCGCCGTACATGGTTTCCAGATAGCCACCGTAGACCTGGCCGTAGAAGTTATTCCCCAGATACTGGAAATAGTTGGCCTGCAGGTTATTCACGTAAATGTCGTTACCCACGTACTCACGCACATAGGTACGCACACGCGGCAGGGCGGAATCCGTTGGCGGGTTGGTGTAGTTAAATTTACCGTAGTTGTTTTTCAGGTTAGCAAAAAGACTACCGGTGGTCAGCAGATGGTCGGTCACCCACCAGTCCGCGGTGCCCATGACCCCGAGCTGGTACATATAGAAGCTTTCCGGTCCACCGATAGACTGGTTAAGGACAGGATCAAAATGGTAATCGAAGCTTTTCTTATCGATATACCAGCCCTGCTCCGTCGTGTCCGGAACAACAGGCGTAACGCGTTGCTGCACCAGCTCGGTTTCATGCCCCAGCGGCTCACCTTCCAGATGGCGCTTCAGGCTGTCCACATCCACTTCCGTGGTCACCTGAGGCATATTCAGGCGGTTCTCGGTAATGCGCAGCGTGTGAATTCCGTCCGGCAGATCGTTCATCATGATGCGCTTCGCACGCTCGATGCCTTCCTGCGACTCACGATATTTCACCTGCTCGCCGGTGACGTACAGCGTGTGGTCTTTAACTTCCACTTTCGGATCGGCGAGCCCGGCGTTGTATTTCAACAGGGTCAACTGATTAGCCACCACCGTGTGTTGCAGAATGGCATCCTGCTCCTGTGGCTGGTACTGCGGACGGGCGTTATCGTTATATTTTGGTCGCAAATCATTGAAGTTGGTACGCAGGGTGAAGCCAAACATCACCGTATTACCACGCTCGTAGCTCAGGTTGACGTCCGCCCAGTCGGTCACCCGGTAGATGGCCCCGACGTTAAAATTGCTGCGCTGCGGGAGCTTGCCAGCAAAGTCCTTTTGATAGTTGTTGCCTTCATATTCCAGCTTCAGGCGCAGCGGCTGCCAGGGTGTCTGATACTCTACCCCGCCAAACAGCGAGGCGGGACCATGAAACATCTGGCTGCTATCGATTGAGCCAGCCTGACCGTAGCTGTTGTCACGGTAGCAGTACTTCTGGCTGTAGCTACACAGCGGATTCGAAATATTGCCCGACGTCCCCAGATAGCCCCAGCCCAGACCGAGGGAGAAATCAAACGGCCCCCAGGCTTTATTCGCCACGATATACTCGGCATCGAACAGGCCAGTACCGCCGATATCGCGCGCGCCGACGGCAACCTGCGGCAGCCAGTAACCCTCTTCCCATAGCCGCAGCTTGAGGTCGAAAGCTTTATCTTTATAGCTCTGATTGCCGGAGAAGGCGTCAACGGAGCTGTATTGTTTAGTTCGCACATCCGTATAGCGCAGGGAAGTTTCCAGCCACGGGAACAGCTGGATCGACGCGGAATAGTAACGATACTGATCGTTATCGCGATAGTTAAGGCTTAGCTCGCCGTCTCGCGCCATCCGCGCCGTCGGCGTCTGCAGCAGGCCGACGCCACCGAAATCAGACTGAGAGGGGCCCACAGGTGCCGGATACGTCTCAGCATGGCAGGCGACGCTTACACCCAGCGCCAGCAGACTATAGAGGTATGTTTTCTTCATTTAATCCGGTATCCGATGCGTCAGGGAGTGAAGAATGTCGGCGTTCAGCGCTTCCCATTTGTTAGTCCACAGCGAGTCGCCGAATCCAACAAAAATGACGCTGCCTGGCATAGGCTCGACGTGACGTTTATTCCAGTAGGCCACGGGCACCTTCTGCGTCCTGCCATCCGGATACACGACCCAGGCATAGCTACGCTCGGCCCCGCTTAGTAGGTCCATCTCATCGAGGTAGTCCGCCACGTCGCGGCCTGGCGTAAACGGTTTTTTGCCAGGCCCGGTGATCAGCCCCACAACGGTAACGGTCGATGGCTGCGGCCCCACCCACAGAGTGTATTCGCCCTGCAGCGGTGGATTGGTCCTGGGTCGAACCCGGACCACATCAGGATCGAGCGGCACAAGCTGTCTGCCCGTGACCTTAATCGCCTCAAGCTGACGGCGCAGCGCCTGAATAGCCGCGCCATCGTCGCCGCCCTCTTCGGCGGCAAGCGAACCGAGCTGCGCCAGCAGCGCCTGATGCTGCTTTTCCGCCACCGCCGTTGCCTGGCGTTCGGCGATAACCGCGCCAGGCCACCAGCTTTCCGCCAGCCGGGGCTGGGCGACCAGATCGACCAGACGCTCGGCGCCGGTCAGTTTGACGGGTTCTTTGCTGTCTGCGGTAAAGACCTCAACATTGCCAACGGCAAAGGCGGTCGATGAGGCAAAAAGAGACAAGAGGAGTGCTGCCGGTATTATTTTCATTCTTTGGCCGCCTTAATCAGCGTGGTCTCAACCGGGAAGTAATCCGCGCCTAAATACTGTCTGGACTGGCGGATCTGCCCTTCGCTGTCGACCCAGAAGCGGTTGGTCCAGCTGGCGTTATCGGTTGAAACCTCTTCTTCAAGCACGCGAACCTCGGTGACATCGCTGCCGAGCGTCAGGGTATCAGTACCGTCCCAGCGAAAAACGGAGCGGGCCGTGGCGTAGCGCACCTGCTGATATTCGGTCCAGCCCATCGTGCGGACCCATTCGGCCCCATCGATAATTTGATTCGGTTTCGCCAGGGGATCGGCCGCTATGTTGTTGACCTCAATCAGATTGTCGCCGGGCAGCCGCGTTTTTACGATGCGACCACGCTGGGTCACAATAGTCGCTCTGTCCTGCGTCACCCATTTCTGCTGCCCGTTTTCCGAAAACGCGAGCACCACAAACAGCTGCGGGCCGTTGTTGAGCTGCATGTACTGGCTGGCGTAGGGCATGTTGAGGATATCGTCATCGGTGAGCTGTACACCGCCTGCGCCAAACAGGCTTTCCCGAAGGGAATGTCCAAGACCTTGGGTGGAATCCGAGCATGCCTGAAGTAGCAGGCAAAGCAGAATGATTGCGGGTCGCTTCACGACTCTTCTCCAGAGGGGCAAAATAACCACACCGAAGTGTGGTTATGGTTAATATCCCCGTAATTATCGGGTACTGGTTGTTGTGGTGGTTGTGGTCCCGGTATTGGAACCATCACCGCCACCGGTAGCCGCCAGGGCGACACCGACTGCTGAACCTACGGTGCTGGCGCTGGTTGCCGAAGAACTACCGGCAGACACAGACGTCGCTGCCGACCCTGCTGCTTCACCAACCTGAACCGGTGCTGCATAGACAGAGGTCGCCGCAAGCGCAGCTATGGCAAAAATGCCATACAGTGCTTTTTTCATAACAATTTCCCTTCATTGAATGAATGGAGAGTTACCTGAAAAGGATCCAGGCGGGTTTGAGTATACACAACTAAAGCAGGCTGTTTACGGCGTGTCTAAATAGCAAATGGGTTTTAGGACAAATGAACGCGGCGTGAACTCAGAGTGTTTTATTGAATAAAAAGACTAATTAAATCAAAGATATGAAATATAAACACCAGTGGTGCATATCGGTATATTCCGAAAATAGCCGGAAATAAAACGGTGGGGTTTTATATTTTTCAGAAAAAGCTCAGCGTTGAATTTTACCTAAGGACACAGGCAACGAGAATCCTCTGATAAAAATAATGCCGGTAATATACCGGCATTATTTATCAGGACTAATTATGCACGCCAGGCTTTATAACGGTTAATTAAGCCATTGGTGGAGCTGTCGTGGCTGGCAATCTCTTTACTGTCGCCCAGCTCCGGCAGAATGCGGTTCGCCAGCTGTTTACCCAACTCTACGCCCCACTGATCGAAGGTGAAGATGTTGAGGATCGCGCCCTGCGTAAAGATTTTATGCTCGTAGAGGGCAATCAGCGCGCCGAGGCTACGCGGTGTAATATCACGCAGCAGGATGGAGTTCGTCGGACGGTTACCTTCAAACACCTTGAACGGAACGACGTGATCCAGCGTGGACGGATCTTTACCCTGATCGCGATACTCCTGCTCAACCACATCGCGCGCTTTACCGAAGGCCAGAGCCTCGGTCTGGGCGAAGAAGTTAGACAGCAGCTTAGGATGATGGTCGGACAGCGGGTTATGGGTGTTGGCCGGTGCGATAAAGTCGCACGGAACCATTTTAGTGCCCTGATGGATCAGCTGATAGAACGCATGCTGGCCGTTAGTGCCCGGCTCACCCCAGATAATCGGGCCGGTCTGGTAATCCACAGCATTGCCGTTGCGATCGACGTATTTACCGTTGGACTCCATATTGCCCTGCTGGAAATAGGCCGCAAAGCGGTGCATATACTGGTCATACGGCAGGATAGCTTCGGTTTCAGCACCGAAGAAATTGTTGTACCAGATACCGATCAGCGCCAGCAGCACCGGCAGGTTGTGTTCTGCATCGGTCGTTGCAAAGTGCTGATCCATCTCGTGCGCACCGGAAAGCAGTTCGGCGAAGTTGTCGAAGCCCACGGACAGAATGATAGACAGACCAATGGCGGACCACAGGGAATAACGACCACCCACCCAGTCCCAGAACTCGAACATATTGGCGGTGTCGATACCAAACTCGCCCACCGCTTTGCCATTGGTGGAGAGCGCCGCAAAGTGTTTTGCCACGTGCTGGTTATCGCCCGCCGTTTTCAGGAACCAGTCGCGCGCGCTATGGGCGTTGGTCATGGTTTCCTGAGTGGTGAAGGTTTTAGAGGCGACCAGGAACAGGGTGGTTTCCGGGTTCACTTTTTTCAGCACTTCGGCGATGTGGGTACCATCGACGTTGGACACGAAGTGCATATTGAGATGGTTTTTGTACGGGCGCAGCGCTTCGGTCACCATAAACGGGCCGAGGTCGGAGCCGCCGATGCCGATGTTCACCACGTCGGTGATCGCTTTGCCGGTGTAGCCTTTCCAGCTACCGGAGATAATGGCTTCGGAGAAAGCTTTCATCTTCTCCAGCACCGCGTTCACTTCCGGCATAACATCTTTGCCGTCAACCACAATCGGCGTGTTGCTGCGGTTACGCAGCGCCACGTGCAGCACAGCGCGGTCTTCAGTACGGTTGATCTTCTCGCCGGCGAACATGGACTTAATCGCACCGGCCAGGTCTGTTTCTTTTGCCAGCGCCTGCAGTTTGCTCAGCGTCTCTTCGGTGATGCGGTTCTTGGAGAAATCCACCAGCATCTGGTCGCCGAAGGTGGCGGAGAACTTGCTAAAACGATCCGCATCTTTCGCGAACAGCTCTGCAATGGTTACGTCTTTTACGTCGTCATAGTGTTTCTGTAATGCCTGCCAGGCAGCGGTCTGCTTGGGATTGATGTTTTTCATTAGCAATACTCTATTTTGATTTGAAAATGTCGACTGTGGTCGATTGTAGCGCCTGACGAACGTTTTGTGATGGATTTTGTGCGATTGCGCCAGCACCCCACGAGCGCCGGTCAAAAACGCCGCAAACATAGGGGTTATTAGTCATTTTTCTCACCGCCCTCCGACCATGAAAAATACGCATAATCGTATCGTTGACTCTCCAGCGCGAACCCTTTATTTATACCTGTGCTATCTGCTTTATGCAGATAAGTGTATTACCAACGCTTTTCGCGCTAAGAAAGGTGCTGGTAATTGCCAGAAGAGGCGCGTTGTCCAGGTAAAATGTCGAGAAGCCGGTTCGTTGATGACATTGGAGGGGGAACAACGCCGAGGTGGTGAATGCCCGGCAGCTTTCACTATCGGCTACAGGGGCTGAATCCTCTGGGTTGTCACCAGAAACGTTCCCGGTCGGTCGTTTCTTGCCCGCGCAAATAACGCTAGCGGGCAGACAAGGTGGAGCACTTCTGGGTGTACCGTAGTGGTTTTTCCTTCTGCGTCTACCCCGTATATCGCTCTTCCCTTGTGCCATGGCTGAATACTTGACACGAGGTTGTATAACAATGACTCACCCAGCTTCATCACTTGTCGTCGCCAAATTCGGCGGCACCAGCGTGGCCGATTTTGATGCCATGAACCACAGCGCCAATGTCGTGCTTGCCGATCCGAATACCCGCCTGGTGGTTCTGTCCGCCTCTGCGGGCGTCACCAACCTGCTGGTCGCCCTTGCAGAAGGCCCGGAAGCCAGCGAGCGCTTTGTAAAGCTCGACGCCATCCGCAAAATTCAGTTCGATATTCTTGAGCGTCTCTCTAATCCGAACGTGATCCGCGAAGAGATCGAACGCCTGCTGGAAAATATCACCACTCTGGCAGAAGCCGCATCGCTGGCCACCTCCACCGCCCTGACGGATGAACTGGTGAGCCACGGCGAACTGATGTCGACCCTGCTGTTCGTTGAAGTGCTGCGCGAGCGCGGCGTCCAGGCCCAATGGTTTGACGTGCGTAAAGTGATGCGCACCAGCGATCGCTTCGGCCGCGCCGAACCGGATATTGCCGCCCTGTCCGAACTGGCGACCCAGCAGCTGGCTCCGCGTCTGGCTGAAGGCATGGTGATTACCCAGGGCTTTATCGGCAGTGAGGCTAAAGGCCGTACCACCACGCTCGGCCGCGGCGGCAGCGATTACACCGCCGCCCTGCTTGGTGAAGCACTGCATGCCTTCCGCGTCGATATCTGGACCGACGTACCGGGCATTTACACCACCGACCCCCGCGTGGTCCCTGCGGCAAAACGCATTGATGAAATCGCCTTTGAAGAAGCCGCCGAAATGGCGACCTTCGGCGCGAAAGTTCTGCACCCGGCAACCCTGTTACCGGCCGTACGCAGCGATATTCCGGTGTTTGTTGGCTCCAGCAAAGATCCGAAAGCCGGTGGCACGATGGTCTGCAATAAAACCGACAATCCGCCGCTGTTCCGCGCCCTGGCCCTGCGTCGTCGCCAAACCCTGCTGACGTTGCACAGCCTGAATATGCTCCACTCTCGCGGGTTCCTCGCGGAGGTGTTCGGTATCCTGGCGCGACACAATATCTCCGTGGATCTGATCACCACCTCTGAAGTGAGCGTGGCGCTGACCCTCGATACGACGGGTTCCACCTCCACTGGCGATACTCTGTTGACCCAGGCTCTGCTAACGGAGCTCTCTTCACTTTGCCGCGTTGAAGTGGAAGAGAATCTGGCCCTGATCGCCCTGATTGGCAACAATCTGTCCAAAGCCTGCGGCGTGGGCAAAGAGGTGTTTGGCGTGCTGGATCCGTTTAATATCCGCATGATTTGTTACGGCGCCTCCAGCTATAACCTCTGCTTCCTGGTACCGGGAACGGAAGCCGAGCAGGTA
>DATEKR010000321.1:0-4031 GCA_035277345.1 Enterobacteriaceae bacterium | reverse complement strand
CCGCCACGTCTTTCAGCAGCGCGACCAGGTCGGTGGCGTACATGTCCGGCTTACCGCTCCCCGGCGGCAAATCCCCGCGCAGCGCAACGATATGGCGAATGCCGTTGTTCCAGTAATCCTGGGCAATTGTCCGCAGTTCGTCAGGCGTAGCGTCGATGCAGGTCAGGTGCGGCGCAGCTTCCAGACCGGTACGATCTTTAATGCCTTTAATAATGCTGTGCGTACGGTCACGCTCACCGGAATTTGCGCCATAGGTGACGGAGACGAACTTCGGCTTTAGGCTGCTCAGGCGATCGATAGAGCTCCAGAGGGTTTGCTCCATTTCACTGGTGCGCGGCGGGAAAAATTCAAAAGAGACGTTAATCTGGCCATTTACTTCGGCCAGGCTCTGATTCAGGGCTTCCCGCTGGTTGGCGTGAAAAAAGCTCATACCTTACCTCATCAATCGCGTGTCGTTATGTGTTGTGTTGTGAACTTCTATACGTTTAGACGTCCAGATGTAAAAATGACGGAAAAGCGGAGTGGCGTCAACAGAAATAATCAACATTAACGGTGAGGAATGCTCAGGGGGGTTGAGGGGAGTTCATGATGGGGTTTGGGTGTCCCCTAAACCCGGCGAGGGGGAAAAGACCGCACCGAGCAGTCCCCTCTCCCCTGTGGGGAGAGGGTTAGGGTGAAGGGGGTTACAGCAGCTTAGCCAGACGGTTGATGTCCGACTGGATCGCCCCGGCGGTCACATCACGCCCTGCGCCCGGACCACGGATCACCAGCGGGTTATCGCGGTACCAGCGGCTTTCGATGGCGAAGACGTTATCGCACGGCAGCAGCGCCGCCAGCGGGTGTTCAGGACGAACCGCCTCCACACCCACGCGCGCTTTGCCGTTCGCCTCGAAGCGTGCCACGTAGCGCAGCACCAGCCCCATCTCGTTTGCCGCTTCCAGACGCTGCACCATCTGCTCGTTCAGCTCGTCGCCATTTTCGAAGAAGTGATCGACCGACCCTTCCTCGCAGCCAGAAGGCACCAGCGACTCGACGCGGACCGCGTCCGGCTCGATGTCATAGCCCGCCTCACGCGCCAGAATAACCAGCTTACGCATCACGTCTTTTCCGGCGAGGTCAACGCGCGGGTCAGGCTCGGTTAACCCCTGCTGCCACGCCTGATCCACCAGGTCGGTGAACGGCACGGTGCCGTCAAACTGCAGGAACAGCCACGAGAGCGTGCCGGAGAAGATGCCGCTGATCGCCAGGATACTGTCGCCGCTGTCAATCAGATCACGCACGGTGTGGTTGACCGGCAGGCCCGCGCCGACCGTGGCGTTATACAGCCAGTGGCGGCCCGTTTTCTCGAACGCATCGTGGATCTGGCGATACTTATCGGTGCTGCTCGCCCCAGCCAGTTTGTTGGCGCTGATGACGTGGAACCCGTGGCTGGCGAAATCCAGATACTGATCGGCAAGCTGTTCGCTGGCGGTCACGTCCAGCACCACCAGGTCGTCATACGGGTGTGCGCGCATCCACAGGAACAGCGACTCTTCGTCCTGTTCGACCGCTTCATCGTTAAAGAAAGCCAGCGCGCGGCTGGCGTCCAGCCCGTCGTAGTTCAGCAGGCTGCGGCGGCTGTCCACCACGCCTGCGAGAATAAATTCGAATCCGGTACGCGCCGAGAGCGTGACCTGCTCGCGCGCGAACAGCTCCAGCCAGCGTGAACCAATATTGCCTTTCCCGAACAGCACCAGGCCAATGCGTTTTTCCGCACGGAACAGCGAGGTATGCAGCCCCTGGATCAGGCTTTCGGTCGGCCCTTTACGCAGCACGGCCACCAGGCTGATGCCCTCTTCCGACTGCCAGGTAAATTCCACCGGCTGGCCCTTAAGCTGCTGCCAGAAACGGTGACAATGCAGCGGGTTACGGGTGACGCCCGCCCCAACCATCGCCACCAGCGCCAGCCCCTGACGCAGACGAAGCTCGCCCGGCAGGCCCGCTTCATCCAGAATTTTCAGCGCGCTGTCTGCCACTTCAGCGGTATAGCAGAACTGCAGCAGCTGGCGGTCGTTATGCACGCCCACGGCCAGCGGACGAACCTGCGCACGCTTGAGGATCAGGTCGATGTCCTTTTGCGCCAGTTTGAAATCCTGGCCCGCAGGCACCTGGAACTCAATCAGGCAGATGTCGTCATGGCTGGTGACAATACGCGCCCCGGTACCCGAGGCCAGCACGCGTTCAATGCGCGTAGAGCCTTGTTCAGGGGTATAGCTACAGCGCAGCTGCAGGTCGATATCGCTGCCGGACACCGGCTGCAGCGTACGGGCGTGCAGAACCGGCGCTGCCAGACGTGCCAGTTCGCTGGCCTCGTCAAGACGCAGCAGCGGCAGCAGGCAGGCATCTTTCACCTTACGCGGGTCCGCGCTGTAAACACCGGCCACGTCGCTCCAGATGGTGACGCGGGAAACGCCCGCCAGCGCGCCGATTTGCGTCGCTGAATAGTCAGAGCCGTTACGCCCCAGCAGCACGGTTTCACCCGCGCTGCTGCGGCTGATAAAGCCTGTCACCACAATACGTTTACCCGGATGCTGCACCAGCAGCTGTTGCAGCAGCGGATAAGATAACCCTTCGTCTACCTGCGGCTGCGCGGCGCGCTCGGCACGCAGGAAATCACGCGCATCAAGCCAGGCCGCGTCCACGCCAAGGTGTTGCAGCACGGCGGCCATCAGGCGAGCGGACCATACTTCACCGTGCCCCACCACTTCGGCATACACCGCATCGGTAATGCCGCTGTCGAGCAGGGCGGCCAGACGTTCAAGGTCGTGCGTGAACGCGCTAATCAGCCCGTCCGCCACGTCCGCTGGCAACAAACCGGCAATCAGCTCGCTCTGATAGCGGCGTAAAGACTGTTGAACCTGATGCGCAGAAAGGCGATCGGTCTGGCTCAGCTTAAGCCAGCTAATCAGCTGGTTGGTGGTGCTGCCCGCCGCGGAGACAACCATCATGTCGCCCGGCTGTGAATACTCGGTCATGATCCCTGCGACACGCAGGTAACACTTCACATCAGCAAGACTACTACCACCAAACTTGTGCAGTTGACGACCCTTCGCCCCTGCCTGCGCTATCACACTCATGATTACCCCTTGGCTGCGACCCGGAAGCCATTTTCCAGATCGGCAATTAAATCTTCAGAATCTTCAATACCGGTTGAGATACGCAGCAGCGTCTCAGAAATACCGGCGGCGGCACGGGCTTCCGGTGCCATACCTGCGTGCGTCATGGTCGCGGCGTGGGAGATCAAGCTTTCAACCCCACCTAAGGATTCCGCCAGCGTAAACAATGACAGCCCGCTCAGGAAGCGACGCAGCATTTGCTCGTCGCCGTCCAGTTCAAAACTTAACATCGCGCCAAACCCTTTCTGCTGGCGCGCGGCAATCTCGTGGCCCTGATTTTCCGGCAGCGACGGGTGATACAGTTTCTTCACCAGCGGCTGTGTTTGCAGGAAATCCACGATCGCCTGGGCGTTACGCTGCGCCACCTCCATGCGTGGGGACAGCGTGCGAATGCCGCGTAACAGCAGGTAGCTGTCGAAGGCACCCGCGGTGACGCCAATATTATTGGCCCACCATGCCAGTTCAGTGACAACGTCGGGATCTTTTGCAATCACCACGCCCGCCACCACGTCAGAATGGCCGTTCAGATATTTAGTGCATGAATGCAATACCAGATCTGCACCCAGTGCCAGCGGGTTCTGAAGGGCCGGACTGAGGAACGTATTATCCACTACACTTATCGCTCCCGCATCCCTTGCGAGCTGACAAATTTTCGCAATATCGACAACGCGCAGCAATGGATTGCTTGGACTTTCCACCAGCACCAGCTTCGGCTGCTCTGCAAGCGCCTGTTTTAGCGCCTGTTCGTCGTTTTGATCGACAAACAGCACGCGGTAGCAGCCGCGTTTTGCCAGGCTGTCAAACAGACGATAGCTGCCGCCGTAGCAGTCGTGCGGCGCAACCAGAAGGTCGCCAGGTTTCAGGAAGACGGTGGTC
>DATEKR010000320.1:0-107063 GCA_035277345.1 Enterobacteriaceae bacterium | reverse complement strand
CGACGTGCTTTCAGTAACCTGCTTTCCAATGCAATCAAGTATTCTCCCGATAACACCTGTACAGCGATACACCTTGAGCGTGACAGTGACTGTGTGAACGTGATGATTACGAATACGATGTCCGGCCAGGTTCCCGCTAATCTGGAACGTTTGTTTGACCGGTTCTATCGCGCAGACTCATCAAGGTTCTACAACACGGAAGGCGCGGGGCTGGGATTATCAATTACAAGGTCGATCATTCATGCTCACGGCGGCGAGCTGTCAGCAGAACAGCAGGGGCGTGAAATTGTGTTCAAAGTGCGCCTGTTAATGGATTAATCCCGTTGTTCAGGAGAAACCTGGAAGGTGACAAAATTGTCATCATTCAGTCACGCGATAAACAGAGGCGGTTTTTTATAATTATTCATAAATCAGGAGCAGCGTGATAACACAATCACCTGGTTCCTGGAGTGATGATTAACCCGCCCTGAGATCAACTGCTTTCTCTGTTATAAGCCATTGATTGTTTGGGTATGTAAACACCGGAGACCCAACCATGAAAAAGATTCTCGTATCATTTGTTGCCATTATGGCTGCCGCTTCATCTGCCATGGCTGCAGAGACAATGAACATGCATGACCAGGTAAATAATGCACAGGCACCTGCCCACCAGATGCAGTCATCTGCTGAAAAAAGTGCAATTCAGGGAGACAGCATGACAATGATGGATATGAGCAGTCACGATCAGGCCGCAATGTCCCATGACATGATGCAAAACAGCAATTCTGCTGCCCACCAGGACATGGCTGAAATGCATAAAAAAATGATGAAAGCTAAACCCGGAGCTACCAACGAAACAGCAAAGTCATTTTCTGAAATGAGCGAGCATGAGAAGGCCGCAGCTGTACATGAGAAGGCGAATAATGGTCAGTCTTCCGTTGTTCACCAGCAGCAGGCTGATAAGCATCGCAGTCAGATCACCCAGAATTAACCCGCAGCTCCACTTGTTAGACCCTCATTTGACGCCGAAGTCACTGGCTTACGCTCCCGTCCGGGAGCGTTTTTTTTCCCATATATCAAACTTTAACTCTGAAGAGGTGGAAGTATCTGACCAACACTGTCACGTAACGCCAGATAACTACAAAAACACCTTTTTCCTCCTGTAAATTGCAGTTCCTGCAAGAACATCAAGGCATAATGTTGGAACAGCGTGTGATACACACTTAGCATCATGTTTTGTATGTGTTTTTTTAAAACTTTACAACTTTAAAGTCTTTTTCAGGTTAAAGGATACAACTTTAATGTCTCTACACAGGTGGAGTAAACCTCTCTGTGTAACTCATTACCTGGTGTAAAACAGGGGGGTATTGAGTTAGTTAATGAAAATTGTACAAATGTACAATAAGCGTATACTGCCGTAGCGAATGCCTCACCCTCAACTACGGCTTATTTTTATGTCCACCACCGCAACATCAAGCGTGACGCGTATTAGCGTCGGCCTTCTGATCTTACTGGCGCTGTTGACCGCGCTGGATGCCATCGCCATCGATATGTATCTCCCGGCTATGCCTGCCATCGCAGACTCTTTTGCGGTGGATGCGGGTCGTATCCAGCACACGCTCTCCGTGTTTCTTGCCGGACTGGCGATTGGCCAGGCGCTGTATGGTCCGTTGCTGGATCGCTATGGTCGCCGTGCGCCGCTGATTGTCGGGATGCTGCTTTTTATCGCCGGTTCAGCCGCTTCCGCGCTGTCGACATCCCCGGAACTGCTGACTCTGGCGCGTTTTGTTCAGGCGCTGGGGGCCGCTGCGGGTCTGGTAACGCCGAGGGCGATCGTCAGCGATATATGCAGCGTCACGGAATCATCAAGGATCTATTCAGTGCTAATGCAGGTGATGATGATCGCCCCGATCGTCGCGCCGGTGATTGGTGGCATCGTGCTGAAGGCCGGAAGCTGGCAGATGATCTTCTGGCTGCTCACCCTGTTTGGTGGCGTTGCTCTGCTGTGGTGTCTGTGGGGATTGCCGGAAACGCTAAGGCCAGAGGCCAGAACCCGGCTCGATGCCCGAACGCTGTGGCGGGTTTATACAGCGCTGTTAACTCACCGTGATTTTATGGCCTATACCCTGGCCGGTGGGTTTATCCTCGGGTCGCTGTTCACCTGGATTAGCGCCTCCTCATTTATTTTGACCGGCACTTTTTCACTGAGTCCGACGACGTTCAGTTATCTGTTCGCGATGAACTCAATCATGCTGATCGGCGGCGGTTTCCTCAGTAACGTACTGTTAAAACGCGGCTATACGGAAATCGGTCTGACCCGGGCCGGTATTGCGATCCACGTTGTCGCCGGGACTATCCTGTTTATCGCCGCGCTGTCCGGTGCTGCCTCGCTGGTGCTGTTTGTGGTGGCGATCGCCATCGGCATGGGATCGCTGGGGCTGGTATTTGGCAACCTTACCGCGCTGACCATGCAGCAGGCCAAACATCAGGCTGGTGTCGCGTCCTCCATTATGGGGGCGCTGCAGTATCTGCTGTCTTCAATTATCGGCTTTGCCTACAGCAAATGGTCGGCCGGGCTGGAAAGCCTGCCGTTGACCCTTGCTCTGTGCGGTGCCATTGCTCTGATCTGCATTTCTATTACCAAAAACAAAAGTAGAGGTTGAGTATGTTGAAGGGATTGTTTACTGAGATTAACCGGCGCTGTTATCACCCGGACCTGGCTGCCCTGCTGTTAAGAATCACCCTTGGCGGGCTATTGCTGTTTCACGGCTGGCATAAGGTTCATGGCGGGATTGGTTTTATCCTCGACATGCTCGCTGAACACGGCATACCGCAGTTTATTGGCTATGGCATTTACCTGGGCGAAGTGGTGGCACCGGCGCTGATTATTCTTGGCCTGTTCTGTCGTTTATCCGCACTGGCGGTGATCGGGACGATGATCGTGGCGTGGCTGCTTGTGGATAGCGGCAATACCTTCCATCTTAATGATGTCGGGGCGTGGGCGATTGAAGACCTGGTCTTCTACATTATGACGGCGGTGGTGGTCTTCTTCCTCGGTAGCGGAAAATACTCCGTCAGCAGCAACCCGACCTGGCGTTAATTTTTTTCGGGCAGGCCGGTTTCGGTCTGCCCGCACTTCTTATGCTGTTTCCTGCACGATAGCCCTGAATACAGCCTGAATCAGTGTTTCATTGAGGGATGCATCCGCTTCATCCAGAATTCCGCGCATCAACCAGGCATCAATAAAGGAGACCGCCGCTCTGGATTGCTCTGCCGTCAGGTTCAGATATTCGCAGAGCAGCGACTCATGCACCAGCAGCCAGCCTATGGCACAGGGGCGCAGCAGCGGGCGTGAAACGGCAGCGACAAACAGCTCATATTCCGTATTCAGCCGCGACCGCTCACTCAGCGTCCACAACACAAATCGGGTCAGGATAACTTCCGGTGCACCCTCGTGATTAAGATCCAGCCAGCGGCGTGTACCCTCGGTGAACTCGTCAATTGCCAACTGCATCACCGCGCTCAGCAGCGCATCGAGGGTGGCAAACTGATAGGTGGTGGTGCCAAGCGAGACACCAGCCTCTTCCGCCACGGCCCGGTGGGTGCATGCCTGCAGGCCATCCCGACGGATAACCTCTGCCGCAGCGCGAATGATTTTTTCTTTGGTAAGCTCACTTTTCGACCGGGACATTAACCTTTTCCTGAAGGGCGGCGGGGCCATATCTGCACGATGATACGTTATTCCTGAGGGGTTCCAAAAGAAAAGGGCCATCCTGTGATGGCCCTCTGAGGCTAACGATTAATGCGCCAGCGCTGTGCTCGGGTGCAGGCCCGGCCAGCCTGGAGAAGGCTCACCGGTAACTTCGCCGAAGTAGAGCGTCATCTGGGCGCGGAAGCGTTCAACTTCAGCCCTGTTGCTCATAAATTTCTCAAAGGCTTCGGGATGGGTGTTTTTATATTCCCAGATGTGCTTGTAGCCTTTCGGCGGCGTCACATCCGTACGCACGGACCACATATACCAGACGTTAGACTGGGTATTCTTATCCAGCAGCCAGTTCAGATACAGTTTTGCGGTTTCCGGGTGTTTCGCTTTTTTGAAGATAGCGGCCCGCTGTGCCCAGGAGACAAACGGGTCGTGGGCTGGCAGCATAAAGCGGGAGTTGGCCTGCGCATCCGGGCTCAGCATACCGTCGGTTGAGAAGGTCGCCAGCGCCTTACCGCTTTCAACGTCATCGGCAGGCGCCTGAGTGCCGCGTACCAGCATCGGGTTTTGCGCCTTCAGCTTAGCAACGTAGTCCCAGCCATACTGATCCACCACCTGCTTAAACCAGAACAGCACGGCATCGTCGTCGTTCGGCCAGGTCAGCACAATTTTATCCTTCAGCGCCGGGTTCAGGTAATCTTTGGCTTCGCGAGGCCACTGTGCTTCCGGGAGCTGGCGGGTGTTGACGACGTTAGAGAAAGCATCCACAAACACGCCGGTCCATGCGCCGTCGTTATCGCGGAAGGCGGGCCAGATTTTATCCCAGCCGGCCGGTTTGTAGTTCATCAGTACGCCTTCCTGCTTCCAGCGCGGATAGTCCTGCAGCGTCTGTAATTGCACCACATCCGGAACCAGGCTGTTGGTGGCGAGCTGATTATCAATACGGGCGTCGTGGAACTTGCTGTAATCGACGATCACGTTCAGCTTCACGCCGGGGAAGCGTTTTTCAAAAGCCTGCTTGATACCATCCTGCTGCCCTGGCGTATCGCCTCCGGCATAGACGACAACTTCGCCGCCTTCTTTGAGCGCATTTTGATAGAGCTGGTCGAGCGTTTGTTTTTCCGGGGCGACCGCTGCATAGCTTGCAGGGATAGCCGCCGATAAGGCTAAAGCAATAATTTTTGCTGGCGTTAAGGCGATGGACATAGTTTTACCTTCCGAACGTGAGGGTGTTGGTTGCCGTTACATCGCGGTTTCCCGTCGATGCAGGGCATGCTACGCCCGGCACTGGAGGATGAAAATCCTCCTGACCTGAACAACTTGTTCAAATTATGTGATTGTTTTGTTGGGTTTTTGATTCTATCTGTTTGTGTTTATTTGGTTTTTAAATTCGTTAATTAAGGTGAATTTCAAATTAAATAGATTTAAATTTTATTAACAGTACATTTGTACAAAATTAAAGGCTGTTTTTTCAGGTATCTAATTCAGCAAGAGTGATGGCCTTTTTGTCGTGATAGTTGTCACATAACCCACCCTTACTAATTTCCCCGGCGAAACGGATCCGTTACTGTGCTGTGGCAAAGGACGTAACCGCGATAGCGGGCGAGACCTGGGCAAAGAGGCGTTAACTCACACGCTTCTTTGCCCAGGTTTTTTTTTGCGCTGCGGCAGGCAGCATGCTTAAAGGAGAGCAAAGATGAAGGCATTTCCCGCAGGGTTTTTATGGGGCGGTTCGGTAGCAGCGAACCAGGTCGAAGGCGCGTGGGATCGGGATGGCAAAGGAATATCGACCTCCGACGTGCAGTTTAAAGGGATACATGGCGAGGTCACGCCGCGTCAGTCCGGCGATAGCTGCATTAAAGATGCCGCCATCGATTTTTATCATCACTATCCGGAAGATATTAAGCTCTTCGCCGAAATGGGCTTTAAGGTACTGCGTACGTCGATTGCCTGGACGCGTATCTACCCGCAGGGAGATGAAGCCGAGCCTTGTGAAGCCGGGCTGGCCTTTTATGACCGCCTGTTCGACGAGATGGCGAAATACCAGATCCAGCCGCTGATCACGCTCTCACACTATGAGATGCCCTATGGGCTGGTGGAAAAATACCGTGGCTGGGGCAGCCGCGAGACGATTGCTCACTTCGAGAAGTATGCCCGGACCGTTTTTACCCGTTACCAGCATAAAGTGAAGTACTGGCTGACCTTTAACGAAATCAATATGGCGTTGCATTCCCCCTTTACCGGGATTGGCCTCACCGGCGAGCCGTCAAAGCAGGAGATCTATCAGGCCATTCATCACCAGCTGGTGGCGAGTGCCCTGGCGGTCAAAGCCTGCCATGAGATTATTGCGGATGCGCAAATCGGCAATATGCTGCTTGGTGCGTTACGCTACCCGATGACCTGCCATCCCGGCGATGTGCTGGAGAGCCAGAAGAAAAACCGGGAATGGCTCTTCTTCGGCGATGTTCAGGTTCGCGGCGAGTATCCGGCATGGATCGGGCGCTATTTCCGCGAGAACAATATTGAACTGCAGATTACCGATGACGATCGCCATGCGCTGCGTCACACCGTGGATTTTGTCTCCTTCAGCTATTACATGAGCGGCTGCGCGACCTTCGAGCCGGAAAAATATACGGCCTCTCGCGGCAATATTGTGCGCCTGATCCCTAACCCGCATCTGGAAGCGTCGGAGTGGGGCTGGCAGATTGATCCAGAGGGACTGCGTATTCTGCTTAACGACCTGTGGGATCGCTATCAAAAACCGCTGTTTATTGTCGAAAATGGCCTTGGTGCCCGCGACGTGGTTGAAGCAGACGGCACGATTAATGACGGCTACCGCATTGATTATCTGCGCCAGCATCTGCTGCAGGTACGCGAAGCGATTAACGATGGCGTACAGCTGTTGGGTTATACCAGCTGGGGGCCTATCGATTTGGTCAGCGCCGGGACGGCACAGATGTCGAAACGGTACGGTTTTATCCATGTGGATCGCGATGATGAAGGGCAGGGCACCCTGCAACGGACGCGGAAAAAGAGCTTCTGGTGGTATCGCGATGTGATCGG
Organism: Enterobacteriaceae bacterium; assembly: GCA_035277345.1. GTDB lineage: Bacteria > Pseudomonadota > Gammaproteobacteria > Enterobacterales > Enterobacteriaceae > BIGb0383. The sequence goes on along the minus strand of DATEKR010000320.1, from coordinate 100,318 downwards.
CAGCAACGGCGAATCACTGTAATCACTGCCGGGGAAAATAAGCGCTAAAACCTTTATTTTTTAAGGTGATAGTGGTCACATAAGACAACTGTTTTCCTTGCCGCAATCGGCGCAGGAATTTATAAATTTCTCTGCAGGACGTCATCAGGCAGCAGCCTGAGCGAGACCTGGTTCGGTAGCTATTTTTCACGAGATAGCTGTCGGACCAGGTTTTTTTTTGCATTTTTTCAGGCGCGCTGAGGATAACAACAACAACGGGGCATCAACTATGAATACAAAACGGCTGGCGGAGCAAATCTTGCAAAGCGTCGGGGGCGAAAAAAACGTGGCCAGTCTGGTCCACTGCGCGACCCGCTTACGCTTTAAAATCGTTGATATACAGCAGGTCAAATTAGCCGAGCTGGAGGCGCTCGACGGGGTGATTACCGTGGTGCGTGCGGCCGGCCAGCTGCAGGTGGTGATCGGCAACCGGGTGTCGGAAGTCTATCGCGAGTTTGGTCCGATCTCTTCGCTGTTAAACGACAGCCGTGAACCGCAGGCACAGGCTGACGATGGGGGTTCCCTGCTCGGTCGGCTGGTTGACGTTGTGGCTTCGATCTTTACCCCGCTGCTGGGCGCGATGGCGGCGGCCGGTGTGCTTAAAGGCGTGCTGGCGATTGTGATTGCCGCCGGGTGGATGCGTACCAGCCAGTCGGAATACATTATTCTGCAGGCCGCCTCCGATAGCCTGTTCTACTTCCTGCCGCTGCTGCTGGCGATCACCTCGGCGCGTAAATTTGGTGCCAACGTGTTTGTCGCGGTGTCGCTGGCCGGAGCGCTGGTCTATCCGAGCATTCAGACGCTGTTCGACAGCGGACGCGAAGTGATGTTCTGGGGGATACCGGTGGTGATGATGAAATACACCTCTTCGGTTCTGCCGATTATCCTCAGCGTATGGGTGATGAGCTATCTGGAGCGTTTCCTGAATAGCCGTTTCCACGAAAGCGTGCGCAATATTCTGACGCCGTTCTTCCTGCTGCTGATTATGGTCCCGCTGACGCTGATTACCATCGGGCCGGTCAGTATCACGGTGAGCGAATGGGTCGCGCACCTTTTCGTTAGCATTTATCACTTCAATCCAATTCTTGCCAGCGCCCTGTTTGCCGCGCTGTGGCAGGTCTTTGTGATCTTCGGCGTTCACTGGGGCTTTGTGACCCTGTTTATCAACGACCTTTCGGTACTGGGCCACAGCTATCTGAAAGCTGCTACCGGTCCGGCGGTCTTCTCCCAGTCCGGTGCGCTACTGGCGGTTATGCTGCGCACTCGCGATAAGAAAATGAAAGCGCTGGCGGGCAGTAGCTTTATCGCCTCGCTGTTTGGTATTACCGAGCCTGGCGTTTATGGCGTCACCCTGAAGCTGAAAAAGCCGTTTATCTGCGCGGTGATTGCGGCGGCCATGGGCGGGGCCGTGGTGGGCTATGCGCAAAGTTCGGCTATCTCGATGGGGATGACCAGCCTGCTGACGGTGCCGATTTTCTACGGTGACGGCTTTATGGGCTTTGTCATTGGCTGCCTGCTTGCCTTTGCCGCCAGCTTTATCCTGACCCTGGTGGTCGGCTTTAAGGATGTGGAACCCGAAGCCGTCATCGCTCCGGCTCCGACAGTGCCGGATACGCTGAAGGTGGCCGGTGAAACCATCGCCATGCCGCTTAAAGGGCAACTGATCGCTCTGGAGACCGTCGACGATAAGGTCTTCTCCTCCGGCGTCGTGGGCCAGGGCGTGGCGATCCTCCCGGAAGAGGGGGCCGTCTATTCTCCGGTCGCAGGGTATGTGGCGCACACCTTTGAGAGCGGGCACGCCATCGGCCTGCGCTCTGACGCGGGGGCGGAAATTCTGATCCATATCGGTATCGATACGGTCCAGCTCCAGGGTAAACACTTCACCCTGCATGTGAAGGAAGGAGAGAGGATCGCGCCAGGCCAGTTGCTTATCGAGTTTGATATCGGGGCGATCCGCGAGGCCGGGTACCAGCTGGTGACGCCGGTGGTTATCACCAACGTTGAAGCTTATCAGGGCGTTGCCACGCTACCGGTGAAGCAGCAGCAGGTGGGTGAGCCGATTATTATGTTAACCTGAGCCCACTGCTGCCAGCGGGACAACAATAAGGCCGCGCATGGCGGCCAGAATAGCGGGCAATGCCATGAAAATTGACAGGATCTTAAGTAACAATGCGGTACTGGCGCTCACCGATAAAGGTGAAGAGTGTGTCGTCCTGGGCAAAGGCATCGGTTTCGGTAAGAAAGCCGGTGATTGCGTGGATGAGGCGCTAATTGAGAGCCGCTTTCTGAAAACGCAGGAGGATCTTTCGGCCTTTTTTGCCGACATTCTTGCGGAGATCCCCCCGCTGTATCTGGCCGTCACTGAAAAAATTGTGGCGATGGCGCGTGACGCACTGAATATCGACCTTCAGGACACGCTGTTTATTGCCCTCAGCGATCATATTAATTTCGCCGTGTTGCGCCATCAAAAAGGCATGGAAATAAAAAATCCGCTGCTCTGGGAAATTCGGCGTTTTTATCCCGAGGAATATGCGGTGGGCCAGCGGGCGCTACGGCTCATTAATGACACCCTGAAGCTTGATTTACCGGAAGACGAAATCGGTTTTATCACCCTGCATATCGTTAATGCGGCGGGTGAGAATAATATGCAGAACGTGATGACTGGAACTGAAATCGTCAAAAATATGCTCAACATCGTCAAGTACGATCTCAATATCAGCTGGGATGAGCATAACCTGAACTATCAAAGATTTATCACGCATCTGAAGTTTTTTACCCAGCGCCTGCTGTCACGGGATTTTGTCGCACATCACCAGGATTCTCTCTACGATGATATCGACAGGCGTCTGGCCCAGTCCTGGGGCTGCGCCCTGAAGCTTAGCGGCTGGGTAAAACAAAACTATCAGCATACGCTGACCTACGACGAAATGGCTTTTCTGGCGATCCATATTGAGCGATTACGTAAGGACAGCGTATTTCGCTAAGTGCAGATAATTATTCTTTGGGGTTATGAATATATCTCTTAGTAATTAATCCTTTGGTGGTCTTTTCCCTTTCCGCGAATAACAAACCGAATTTTCATACTCTAATAGTCGTAAAGATTATGAGGACATTCACCGATAACCCTTATGATCCCCGCCAGAAAATAAGGAAAATATCGATATGTCATGGATTTATCGTATTTCAATGAAAATGAAGTTGTTTATTGCACTATTCCCCCTGCTGCTTGCTTTGATCTGGTTTGCCGGTTCGGGCATGGTCAGCCGTATCGATACTGAACAACAGATGAACACCATCGGCCAGCTCACCACTCTGGCCCGCAGCGCCGGTGATGTGGTTCACCAGCTCCAGCGTGAACGTGGAATGAGCGCCGGATTTATCGGCGCACGCGGGCAGCAGTTCCGCGATGAATTAGCCGCTCAGCGGACATTAACCGATGAGGCGCTGGCGAAATTAAACCAGGTGATTGCCGGCACGGATAACGATCTTCTCCAGGGCAATATTGCCGCCACCCTGAAAACCTTTAATGAAAGTATTCAGTCTCTGGGAACGACGCGTACGGCCATCAGCGGGTTGGGGCTGGATTCACCGAAAGCGAGTCAGTTTTATACTCAGACGATTGCTGGCGTGCTGAATTTTGTCGGCGGAATGGGGCACTTAAGCACCTCCGGCTCGATGGTCAATGAACTGGCGGCCTACTACAGCCTGCTGAATTTAAAGGAGCAGGCCGGGGTTGAGCGTGCGCTGCTCTCCAATATCTTCTCGATGGATCGCTTTGATGACGGCCAGTTCCGTATGTTTAGCGATGTGGTGGGCAAACAGGATGCCTGGCTGACTGCGGCCCGCCGCTTTAGCACCCCGGCCCAGGCCGATGAACTGGAGAAAGCGCTCCAGTCTGCCGATGCTACCCGCGCCCTTGAACTGCGAAATACGGCCTTCGATAAGGCGGCCGAGGGCGGTTTTGGCATCAACCCGACCGACTGGTTTACCGCCCAGACCCAGCGTATAGAAACGCTGCGTAAGGTAGAAAATAATACGGCCGACACCCTCCAGGCCCATGCTGCCGCCCTGGCTCACAATGCCCGCGTTGACTGGCAATCCTTCCTGGCAATCAGCCTGATTGCTCTGCTGATCGCTACCGCCTTTGCGGTGATGGTGGCGCGCAGTATCCAGCAGCAGCTGAACGGTACCCTGAGAAGTATTGCCGAAATGGATGGCGATCTGACCCGCCGTCTGGATGTGCCGGGAAGCGACGAGCTCTCTGCCCTGAACCGCGCTTACAACCAGTCGATCGAGAGTATTCAGCATATTGTGCAGGAGATTAAATCCGGCGCAGTGGTGCTGCGCAGCGCCAGCAGCGATATCGCCGCCGGTAACCAGGATCTGGCTCAGCGTACCGACGAACAGGCGGCCTCAATTGTGGAAACCGCCGCCAGCATGGAGCAGATATCGACTGCCATTACGCAGACCGCCGACAATGCCAGCGAGGCGGAGCGCCTGACTCAAGCGATGGAACGCGACGTGCTTGAGGCCAACCGTGTGTCGAACGAGGCCAGCGAAAGCATGGCGGAGATCCGCTCCTCCAGCGAGCAGATCTCTAAGATCGTCGGCTCCATCGATGAGATCTCTTTCCAGACCAACCTGCTGGCGCTTAACGCCGCCGTTGAAGCGGCACGTGCCGGTGAGCTGGGTAAAGGCTTTGCGGTTGTGGCGACGGAAGTCCGCAACCTGTCTCAGCGCTGCGCCAGAGAGGCTAATCTGATCCGCGAACTGATTAATCAGAATATGGATAAGATCGGTGAAGGGGTAGACCGCGTCACCGCATCCGGCACGGCCCTGAAAGCTGCGGCGGATAATACCGGGCGAATGAAGCAGTATGTCAGCGATATTGCCCGTGCGGCGAATGAGCAGTCTCTGGGCGTGGCGCAGGTGCATCAGGCGCTGAATCAGCTGGAGCAGGTTACTCAGCAAAATGCCGCCCTTGTCTCTCAGGCGGCGACCGCCAGCCAGATGCTTGACGGTCAGTCGGAAGCCATGTCCACGCTGGTTGACCGCTTTATTGCCTGATCGCGTTTTACCGCAGCGCCTCTCTTCTAAGGGAGGCGCATTTATCGTCTTTCGGCAGAAAATGTTCAGACGCTACTGAACAGCGCCACAAGGGCCGTGACCTGTTCGTCCGGTGGAGCGAGGTCGCGTTTGACAATCAGATGCAGCGGCGCGACGCGCGCCGTGATGCAGCTGTAGCGGCACCAGTTCACCGCGATCCAGCAGCGGCTGAATACGTTCTTCCGGCAGCCAGCCGTAACCCACCTGATACATCACCGCCTCGACGGCGGCGTCAATGGTTGAGAATGTCCAGGCATCCTGCTCTGGCTGGCGGTCGCTGTCGCGTTCGGCGATACGGATCAGCGGCCAGCTGGCCAGGGCATCGTCGTTCAGCGCTCCATTATGCTGACTCAAAGGGTGATCCCGATGGGCGACGGCCACAAAATCGATATTCATCAACCACTCGCCGCGGCCCGTAATATCCAGGCGGCGTGTCAGCACCATCACATCGGCTTCGCTCTGTGCAGCCTGTTCATGAGGGGCGTTTTCGAGCACTTCCGTCAGGCGAATTTGCGTTTGCGGATAGCGCTGCTGAAACTGCCGCAGGATGGCGAACAGGCGTCTGCGGGGAAATATACTGTCGACAACCAGATCCAGCCGGGTGCGCATTCCGTCCTTCAGCGTGGCGGCGCGGGTTTCTACCCAGGAAAAGGCTTTCAGCAGCGGTTTTACCTGACCGAGAAGCAGCTCACCGGCAGGCGTGAGCATCGCACGACGCCCCTCCTGCCTGAGTAGCGGAACGCCGAGCCGCTCCTGTAGCAGCGTAAGGTTGTAGCTCACCGAGGACTGGCTGCGGTTTGTCGCTTCTGCCGCACGGGCAAAGCTGCCCAGCGTCACGACCTGCTCCAGTAGCCCCCATTGTTCCAGCGTTGTTTTATGCATACGCATCTAAAAATTGAATGAATTTGATTCAAAAATAGCGTTATTTATCCAATTTTTAAAGCAGTACGATCCTGATATCAACTCAACAGGAGGGTTATATGAACACTTTTAATAAACAGGATCTGAGCGGCTTCGTCGGTAAACATCTGGTTTATACCTACGATAATGGCTGGAACTACGAGATTTACGTTAAAAACGAAAATACCCTGGATTACCGTATTCATAGCGGGATTGTGGCGAATCGCTGGGTTAAAGATCAGCAGGCGTATATTGTGCGGGTGGGTGAGAGCATCTATAAAATTTCCTGGACCGAACCGACCGGCACCGACGTGAGTCTGATCGTGAACCTCGGTGACAGACTGTTCCATGGCACCATCTTCTTCCCGCGCTGGGTCATCAACAACCCGGAAAAAACCGTCTGTTTCCAGAACCAGCATATCCCGCAGATGAACGCGTATCGTGATGCCGGCCCGGCTTATCCGACCGAGGTGATCGACGAATTTGCGACTATCACCTTTGTTCGCGACTGCGGGGCCAACAACGAAAGCGTTATTGATTGCCCCGCCAGTGAACTGCCAGAAGATTTCCCGCGTAATCTACAGTAGCGCGCTACCCCGGCAGCTTGCTCTTCGGTCTGCCGGGGCCCAGCAGGATTGCCAGCTTGCTGCCGCCTTTGGTAGTTTCCATCCAGATTTTGCAGACGCTGGTCAGCGGCACCGACAGCAGCATACCGATCGGCCCCAGCAGCCATCCCCAGATCAGTAATGACAGGAATACCACCAGCGTCGACATCCCAAGACGGTGTCCCATCATGCGCGGCTCAACCATATTCCCCAGCACCATATGCACCACCAGGAACAGGGTACCCACCAGCACAAACTCGTAGAATCCATTGAACAGCAGGGCCTGGATCATCGGCGGCACGGCGGAAATGACGGAGCCGATATTGGGGACATAGTTAAGTAAAAACGCCAGCACGCCCCACATCAGGGCAAATTGCACGTCCAATACAACCAGCCCCAGCCAGACGATGGCCCCGGTCCACAGGCTGAGCAGTGTTTTAAGCGCCAGATAGTGAGAGACATCCTTCAGCGCCCGGTGTAGTCCGGCGATATGGATTTGCGGGTGGGCAAGCGCGAAACGCAGCTTGTAGGGGACATGGCGCACTTCAAACAGCATAAAGACCACCGTCATCACCAGCAGCACGATACTGGCCATCGCGTTGGAGAGTTGGGTCATCAGCGCGGTGCCGAAGGTCATCAGCTTGTCTGAGTCGATACGCTGTATCAGCCGTTCGGGGGAGAGATGGACATTCAGGAAGGGAAGCATCTCCTGCAGCGCGCCCAGCTTGCGGGTGAGCTCTTTATTAAAGCTGGATGACTGGGCGATAAACTCGCTCACCGAGGCGGCCAGAATCCCGACTAATGCCGTCAGTACCACCAGCATCACCATCACCACGATGGTAATGGCAACCGGGCGCTTGATACCCCGACGCATAAACCAGCTGACCAGTGGGTTGAGGACAATCGCGAAAAACAGCGCCAGCAGCAGCTGGACGATAATGTCCGCAGCCGCGTGGATCCCTGCCAGGATGATGACCAGTGCGGCCAGTTTCAATAAAATATGCAATCCCGTTTTGTCGGGAAGTGGGGTGGTCATGGGTAATTCCTTTTTTTATCCTGGTAACTAAGTGTAGTGCGTTGTTCGCCGTAGAAAATCTTAAAGTCGCGGCGACTTTCATTACGTTGGCATGTAACATTGAAACACTGTTGCAAAATCAGGTGAACACTATGGCCGAGCCCGCCGTCGAACCGGCGCTTAGCGGATTACGTCTTAATCTGCGTATTGTCTCTATTGCTGCTTTTAACTTCGCAAGTTACCTCACGATTGGCTTACCGCTGGCGGTACTGCCCGGCTACGTGCACGACGTTATGGGCTTTAGCGCCTTCTGGGCCGGCCTGGTCATCAGTCTGCAATACTTTGCTACCCTGCTGAGCCGCCCTCATGCGGGCCGCTATGCCGATCTTTTGGGGCCGAAAAAAGTCGTTATCTTTGGCCTGTGCGGCTGCTTCCTGAGCGGGCTAAGTTATCTGCTGGCGGCGACGAGTACCCAGTTTGCGGTGCTCAGTATGGTCCTGCTCTGCGTGGGGCGTCTGATTCTGGGCGTCGGGCAGAGCTTTGCCGGAACCGGTTCTACCCTCTGGGGCGTTGGCGCAGTGGGTTCGCTGCACATTGGCCGGGTGATCTCCTGGAACGGAATTGTCACCTACGGCGCCATGGCCATCGGCGCGCCGCTGGGCGTGCTTTTTTACCAGTATGGCGGCCTGCGCGGACTGGCGCTGACCATTATGGGCGTGGCGCTGGTGGCGATTTTCGCCGCGCTGCCGCGGGCGGCGGTGAAAGCCAGCAAGGGCAAGCCGATGCCATTCCGGGCGGTGCTGGGCAGAGTGTGGCTCTACGGCATGGCGCTGGCGCTGGCTTCTGCCGGTTTCGGGGTGATCGCCACCTTTATTACCCTCTTCTACGATGCTAAAGGCTGGGACGGCGCGGCCTTCGCGCTGACGCTCTTTAGCTGTGCCTTTGTCGGCACCCGGCTGTTTTTCCCCAACGGGATCAACCGTCTGGGCGGACTGAACGTGGCGATGATCTGCTTTGCCGTAGAGATTATCGGCCTGCTGCTGGTGGGGATTGCCGAGACGCCGCTGGTGGCGAAAGTCGGCACCTTCCTGGCCGGGGCCGGTTTCTCGCTGGTGTTCCCGGCGCTGGGCGTGGTGGCGGTAAAAGCGGTGCCGCAGCAGAATCAGGGTGCGGCGCTGGCGACCTATACGGTATTTATGGATTTATCGCTGGGGGTAACCGGACCGCTGGCGGGATTGTTGATGGCCTGGGCAGGCGTGTCGGTTATCTATATGGCGGCCGCCGGCCTGGTGGCGGTGGCGCTTCTGCTGGCATGGCGGCTAAAAAAACGGCCCCCGTTGCAGGCAACGGAGGCCGGGTCTTCTTCACCGGAGTGATCAGTTGATCACGACGGTATTGATAATGTTTTCTGCCGTGGTCTGCGCTTCCTGCTGGTTATCCGCCGGGAGCGTGACCTGCAGGGTCAGCAGCTGGTTATCAATCTTACCCAGCACAACGGAAGAGTACGCCGTCTGACCTTTGGCAGAGATAATGCTGTCCAGCTGCTGCAGGGTGTGGCCTTTCACCTCGATGGATTTGTTAGTCACGACCTGAAGCTGCGGGTCGCGGGCGCGCTGCTGGTCTTCAAGGCGTTTTGCCAGCACCGGTAGCTCTTCGCTGGTATTGTCCCCGACGATCACGATCATCGCTTTCTGGCCGCTGGCGTCAGAGTAAACGTGCATATTGTTTGCCTGAGTGCCCAGCTTGCCGCTCTGATCGGTCATATCCGCCGGGAGAGAGAACGTGAGTTTACCTTCCAGCAGGGAAATCGGCTGACCGCTGGCGCTGCTTTCGGCAGAAGCCCCCTGTGCCGATGCTTTCGTGTCGCTGTTATCACAGGCTGCGAGGCCCACAACCAGCAGGCCAATACCGACATATTTAACCAGATTGCGCATTGACTTCTTCCTTTCGATAAACGGCCATTAACGGCTCATACGAGCATCTTATCACAACCCGTCTGGCGAACCTTTATCGGCACTGAAATGCCGGTGTTTCGGATTTATCTGCCAGCTTTTTCATCAACATATTCAGCAGCAGGCCGTACATCGGCAGGAAGAACAGCGTGCTGATTAACACTTTGAAGCAGTAGTCGACGATAGCAATTTCCGTCCAGTGCTCGGCCATAAACGGGTCCGGGCTGCGCCAGAAGGCGATGGAGAAGAAGGCCAGGGTATCGCTGGCGTTGCCAATGAAGGTCGACGCGGTTGGAGCCAGCCACCAGCGCGGGCTCTGACGCAGGCGGTTAAAGACGTGGACGTCGAGGATCTGCCCCAGCGCATAGGCCATAAAGCTGGCGCTGGCGATACGGGCCACAAACAGGTTGAAGTTGCCCAGCGCCGCGAATCCCTGCCATGAACCCATATAAAACAGGGCCGAGACCACGTAGGAGATCAGCAGGGCGGGGATCATCACGGCAAAGATAATCCGCCGCGCCAGAGGTGCGCCGAAGAAACGGACGGTGAGATCGGTTGCCAGGAAGATGAAGGGGAAACTAAAGGCACCCCAGGTGGTGTGAAAACCGAAAATCGTAACCGGCAGCTGCACCAGATAGTTGCTGGAGGTGATCACCAGCAAATGAAATAGCGACAGCCAGAACAGCGCTTTCATGCGCTGTGCGGAATTGAATTGCATCATGTTGTAGCCTTTTTGGTGGTTGGGGTGAGGGAACCCAATAGAAAACCGCCGCATGATACTGTGTGAGGCAGAGATTGCAACGGCTATTTTTTACGCAAACGTTAACCTGGCACAACCTGACCTTGCGTCGGGGAACAGCCCGCGTAAACTATGGCCGTTTTTTACCAGGTGAGACGCCATGACCGATCTGTTTTCCAGCCCCGACCACACGCTTGATGCGCTGGGACTCCGCTGCCCGGAGCCCGTAATGATGGTACGTAAAACCGTGCGCAATATGCAGGTCGGTGAAACCCTGCTGATTCTGGCCGACGATCCGGCTACCACCCGCGATATTCCCGGCTTCTGCCGTTTTATGGATCACGAACTGGTCGCCGAACAGTCGGAATCACTGCCTTTCCGTTATCTGCTGCGTAAAAGTCACTAAGCGCCTTTGCGCAGCAGTCGCAGCGCGTTGGCCGTCACCAGCACTGTCGCCCCCGTATCCGCCAGCACCGCCAGCCACAGGCCGGTGATGCCGAGCAGCGTGGTCACCAGGAAAATCGCTTTCAGTCCGAGCGCCAGGGCAATGTTCTGGCGGATATTGGCGCGGGTGGCGCGGGCCAGACTTATCGTTTTCGCCAGCCCGGTCAGACGGTTGTGGGTCAGGGCAGCATCGGCGCTTTCCAGCGCCACATCGGTCCCGCTACCCATCGCAATCCCGATAGAGGCTGCCTTCATCGCCGGGGCATCGTTGATCCCGTCTCCGACCATCGCCAGCGGCGACTGCTGATTCAGGGCATTCACCGCCCGTACTTTGTCGGCGGGTAGTAGCCCGGCGCGGAATTCCATCCCCAGCTCTCCGGCAATGGCTGCCGCCGCACGCGGGTTATCCCCGGTCAGGATCACCCCGCTGATACCCAGCTGATTCAGGGCCTGTATTGCCTCATGTGCATCTTCGCGCAGGGTATCGCGCAGGGCCAGCAGACCCAGCGGGGTGCTCTCCAGCATCACCATGACCACCGTTTGCCCGGCGCTTTCCAGCTCGCTGACCTTGTCGGCAGAGCCGTTATACGGCGACTGCTGCGGGGCGCAAATCAGCACTCGCTGACCGTCAATCTCCGCCTCAATGCCGGAGCCCGGCAGGGCGCGCTGGCCGTGAGCCACAGGGAGCGTCAGCTGACGATCGCTGGCTTCACGGACGATAGCCTGGGCCAGCGGGTGGCTCGAACCTTGCTCAACGGCGGCGGCCAGGGCCAGGAGGCGTTCTTCCGTCTGACCTGCTTCCGGGATAATGGCCGTAACCTGCGGTTTGCCGACGGTTAGCGTCCCGGTTTTGTCGAAGGCGATCTGGCGCACGTGGGCCAGTTGCTCCAGCGCCGCGCCGCCTTTGATCAGCGCCCCAAGGCGAGCCGCTGCGGCCAGCCCGGAGGTAATCGCCGCCGGGGTTGAGATCACCAGCGCGCACGGGCAGCCGATCAGCAGCAGGGTCAGGCCTTTGTAAATCCACTCCATCCACGGCGCAGCGAACAGCAGCGGCGGCACGACGGCAACCAGCAGCGCCAGGGCCATAATCAGCGGCGTATAGATCCGGCTGAAGCGATCGATAAAGCGCTCAATGGGCGCCCGACGCTCTTCGGCTTCTTCAATCAGTCGCAGGATACGGTCGATAGCGCTGTCGCCAGGTTCAGACACCACTTCCAGCGTCACCAGGCGATCGACGCTGGTGGCACCGGCGGCGACCCGCTCCCCGCTGCTGCGCTCGACCGGGACGGATTCCCCGGTCAGGGCACTTTCGTCGAAGCTGGCAAAGGAGGAGATCAGTTTCCCGTCGGCGGGCAGGCGACCGCCCGCAGGGACTTCGATGGTGTCGCCAGGGCGCAGCTGCGCAATCGCGACGGTTTGCCGTTCACCGTTGACCAGACGAACGGCGGTTTCGGGTCTGAGCGCCATCAGGGCGCTGACGCCACGGCGTGCCCGACCGGCGGCCCAGCCTTCAAGCCGTTCACCGATCAGGAACAGCAGCAGGACCATCGCCGCTTCGGCGGTGGCGCCGATAAACAGCGCTCCGATAGCCGCCACGCTCATCAGGGTTTCGATGGCAAACCAGCTCCCGCTTTTCATCAGGCGCAGGGCCTGGCGTGCAATCGGCCACAGCCCCACCAGGGTGGTAGCGATAAAGGCCAGATTACCGAGGGGGTGGTTAAACCGCTCCAGTCCCCAACTGACGGTCATCATCAGGAGCAGCGCAATAAGCGGCAGGTTTTCCCGAAGCCGGGAGGCGGGCTGCGGGGCGGGGGCAGCGGTATCCCGCAGGGTATACCCCGCCTGCTGTACGGCCTGTTCTACCTGCTGGCGGATATCCTGGTCGGCATCTACAAAGAGTTTCTCGGTGGCAAACAGAACCTGAACCCGGCTGACGCCCGCAACCTGACGCACCGCATTTTCCACTTTTCTGGCGCAGGCGGCGCAGTCCATACCGGTGACAATCCAGCTATAGCGGGCGTCGTCCGGCACAGACTGTGGCTCGCTGCGATCCTCGCAACTATCGCAGCAGGCCGCTTTTTCGGCGGCGGGCGTAAACTTCAGCGTGGCGAACTGCGGGGGACTTTTTTTATCGAATTCTGAGGTCGGCATGGTGGCCTCCGGCTAATGATAATTTTCTCATTAACCGGAGCATACACTCTGGAGTCGACTCCAGAGTCAAGACCTCATCAGAGATAAAGTGAGCGCACTATCAGGAAGTGGCCGATAAAGTAACAGGCGGCGGAAATGGCGTTATCGGCCTTGAAACGGCGGCGATAATGGCTGAAAAGCCAGACAATATTGCCGATCAGCAACAGTACGGCACCGCAGAATGCCGACAGCGCCGGACCGGACGGCAGGAAGAACCATAGCTCACCAGCCAGCCAGACCATCACCAGGGTAATCGCAATAAAGGTGCTGACGGGTAGCCGTAGCGCTTCAAGTCGCGACCAGATGGTCGCCAGCAGCAGAGCGCCAATAATCAGCAGGACCAGCGGCAGCGGCCAGAAGAACGAAAGCGTCATCTGGCTGGCAAAGTAGATGGTATAGAGCAGATGGGAAAGGAAGTAGGCACCGACGGCGTAGAGCTGCTGCTGGCGTGACAGCAGCGTTAGGGCATCACCAATCAACGAGGCGCACAGCCCGGCGAGCACCAGATAGCTGACGGCGCTGAGCATCGGAGCCTGCCAGGCCATCAACAGCAGCAGTAATAGCGTGACCGGTTTGAACAGCCAGCGTTGCCAGGCGGGGCCACGATAAGAGGCATCAACGTACAGCCAGGCGGAAAAACAGACGGCGATAAAAGACCAAAGCATAGTAAGTCCCTGAATCCGTTGTTGTCACATAAGCACCTTGCTTACGACTCTGTCTGGTCAGTGTAGTGTCCGGGAGCAGCAGATGACAACGGCAGACGGGACAGACTATGCTGAATCTTGCATTTTTAGCCTTTTTTCTTCGGCGTGATTTTTTTCTGCCACACCAGCAGTTCAAAGACGCCAAACAGGAACAGCCGCGCCTTCTCCGCAGTGGTCATTTGCGGGCCGTCCGCTGGCAGCGTCGACTTAAGCAGCGCCATTTGTAAACCGTGCATCAGCACCATAAACACCAGCGCCACGTTCACGAAAATATTCAGCGGACGCGGAAAAGGCTGCACCAGGTTCAGCAGCAAAAATGCCCAGACGCCCAGCATCAGCAAACGCCCCAGATTAATCAGCATTATTCTCTCCTTGCACTTCACGGTGATAGAGCCGGTAGGCCACCTGGCCCGCCACTTTTTCGCGGTGCAGCTGCCAGCTGGCAGGGACGGGCGGCAGGCCGTTTTCGACTTCGCTCTCAACGTAGATCAGAGCGTCATCCGCCAGCCAGCCGTTGCTTTCCAGCAGCGTCAGCGTCTCTTCTAATAGCCCTTTGCGAAACGGTGGATCGACAAAGACGATATCGTGTGGCGTGCCGGTCTGCGCCAGAAACGCCAGCGTATTGGTGTTGACCACCTGGGCGTTGCCTGCTTTTAGCGTAGCCAGATTTTTTTGTAACTGCTGTGCGACGCCGCGCTCCATTTCCAGCAGCGTGGCGCGGGCGGCGTAACGGGATAGGGCTTCCAGACCCAGCGCACCGCTACCGGCAAAACAGTCCAGGCAGCGGGCATCGACCATCGACGGGGCCAGCCAGTTAAACAGGGTTTCCCGGACTCGATCCGTTGTCGGGCGCAGGCCCGGGCTGTCGGGCACCGGCAGTTTACGTCCGCGCCACTGGCCGCCAATCAGGCGGATTTGGCCGCTGGCCGCAGAAGAGGTTTTTTTCATTATTTGGTTCTCAGACCCTGTGGAATGGCCGCTATTCTAACGATGACGCGCTTTAGGTGAAACCTTTGTTACATTTTGTCGATATGAAGCCCGTGGCGCGTCGTGAAGCTGATTTTCAGGCGGTGATGCGCTGCACGGAAAGTGGTAGACTAACGTATTCATTCTCAAAAATTTTCAGCGTCGGTCGGCATCAGACCGGGCTGTGCCATGAAATAACAGCGAGGAGTGTGGTCGCAAATGGCGGATCAGAAAAAACGTGGCCTTTTTTCCTGGCTGGGCTTTGGTCAGAAAGAGCCTGAGCAGGTCGCTGACGAAGAACAGAAAATCGAGCAGCCAACACCTGTACAAGAGAGCGAAAAGGCAACGCCTGAGGCTGAAGCCTTCGCTGCTGAGGTTGTTGAGGTAACGGAGCAGGTTGCCGAGGCTGAGCCGACCCCGGTTGAGGACGCGCCGGAAGCCGCTATTGTTGAGCCAGAGCCAGAGCCAGAGCCAGAGCCAGAGCCAGAGCCAGAGCCAGAGCCAGAACCCGAGCCAGAGCCAGAACCCGAGCCTGAAGCGCCGGTTATTGAAGCGCAGCCCGAGCTCGCGGCGGAGCCTGAACCGGCTAGCGAAGAAGAAACGCCGATAAGTGATGAAGAGCTGGAAGAGCAGGCCCTGGCCGCAACCGCCGCCGAGGCCGCTCAGGAAGCGCTGATCGTTGCTGACGACGAGCCGGTGCAGGAGCAGGAAAAGCCGACGAAAGAAGGCTTCTTTGCTCGTTTAAAGCGTAGCCTTCTGAAAACAAAAGAGAATCTCGGTTCCGGATTTATCAGTCTGTTCCGTGGCAAAAAAATCGACGATGATCTCTTTGACGAGCTGGAAGAGCAGCTGCTGATTGCCGATGTGGGCGTGGAAACCACCCGCAAAATCATTACGCACCTGACCGAAACGGCCAGCCGCAAGCAGCTTAAAGACGCGGAAGCGCTCTACGGCCTGCTGAAAGATAAAATGAGCGAGATCCTCGCCGGTGTCGATCAACCGCTGAACGTGGAAGGCAAAATGCCTTTCGTGATCCTGATGGTTGGCGTTAACGGCGTGGGGAAAACCACCACCATCGGCAAGCTGGCGCGCCAGTTTGAGCAGCAGGGTAAATCGGTGATGCTGGCCGCGGGCGATACCTTCCGTGCCGCTGCAGTTGAACAGCTCCAGGTCTGGGGGCAGCGCAACAACATCCCGGTGATTGCCCAGCATACCGGCGCGGATTCCGCATCGGTGATTTTTGACGCTATCCAGGCGGCGAAGGCGCGCAAAATAGATGTGCTGATTGCCGACACCGCCGGGCGTTTGCAGAACAAAGCGCATCTGATGGAAGAGCTGAAGAAAATCGTCCGGGTGATGAAAAAGCTCGACATCGATGCACCGCATGAAGTCATGCTGACGATTGACGCCAGCACCGGGCAGAATGCGATTAGCCAGGCCAAACTGTTCCACGAGGCCGTCGGGCTGACCGGGATTACCCTGACCAAGCTGGACGGCACTGCCAAAGGTGGGGTGATCTTCTCCGTGGCGGATCAGTTTGCCATCCCCATCCGCTATATTGGCGTGGGTGAACGTATTGAGGACTTGCGTCCGTTTAATGCGGGCGATTTTATTGAGGCGCTTTTTGCCCGAGAGGATTAACAATGATTCGCTTTGAACATGTCAGCAAAGCCTATCGCGGTGGGAGACAAGCGTTGCAGGGTGTCACTTTCCACCTGCGACAGGGCGAGATGGCGTTTCTGACCGGCCACTCAGGCGCGGGGAAAAGTACCCTGCTCAAGCTGATTTGCGGCATTGAGCGCCCGAGCGACGGCAAGATTTGGTTTGGCGGGCACGATATCAGCCGCCTGAAAAACCGCGAAGTACCGTTCCTGCGTCGACAGATTGGGATGATCTTCCAGGATCACCATCTGCTGATGGATCGTACTGTCTTTGACAACGTGGCGATCCCGCTGATCATTGCGGGCGCGAGCGGGGACGATATTCGTCGCCGCGTCTCGGCTGCGCTGGATAAAGTCGGGCTGCTCGACAAAGCGAAAAGCTTCCCCATCCAGCTCTCCGGCGGTGAACAGCAGCGCGTAGGCATTGCCCGAGCGGTAGTGAATAAACCGGCGGTGCTGCTGGCAGATGAACCGACCGGTAACCTGGATGACGCGCTTTCGGAAGGGATTTTGCGCCTGTTCGAAGAGTTTAACCGCGTCGGCGTGACGGTGCTGATGGCAACCCACGATATGGGGCTGATTTCGCGCCGTTCGTACCGGATGCTGAACCTGAGCGACGGGCATTTGCATGGAGGCCTGGCCGGTGAATAAGCGCGAAGCGATGAACCACATCAAACAGTTCGGCAGCCGGTTTGACCGGATGCGTAAATCTGTCGGCGGCGATGGCAATCGTAATACGCCGAAGCGCGGCAATAAGCCGTCTCCAGGTGCCGGCTCCCGGAAAACTAACGTTTTTAACGAGCAGGTGCGCTACGCCTGGCAGGGCGCGCTGCAGGATCTGAAGAGCAAACCCTTCGCCACCTTCCTGACGGTGATGGTGATTGCTATCTCCCTGACCCTGCCGAGCGTCTGCTATATGGTTTACAAAAACGTTAACCAGGCGGCCTCTCAGTACTACCCTTCTCCGCAGATCACCGTCTATCTCGATAAGGCGCTGGACGACGATGCGGCGGCACGGGTGGTCGGGCAGCTACAGGCGGAATCGGGCGTCGATAAGGTTAACTATCTCTCGCGCGACGAGGCGCTGGGCGAGTTCCGTAACTGGTCCGGGTTTGGCGGCGCGCTGGATATGCTGGAAGAGAACCCGCTGCCTGCCGTGGCGGTAGTGGTGCCGAAGATCGATTTTCAGGGGACGCAGGAGCTGAACACTCTACGCGATCGCATCTCCCAGGTTCAGGGTATTGATGAAGTGCGCATGGATGACAGCTGGTTTGCCCGGCTGGCGGCGCTGACCGGGCTGGTTGGCCGGGTGTCGGCGATGATCGGCGTGCTGATGATTGCGGCCGTTTTCCTGGTTATTGGTAACAGCGTACGTCTGAGTATTTTTTCTCGCCGCGACACCATTAATGTGCAGAAGCTGATTGGTGCGACCGACGGCTTTATCCTGCGCCCGTTCCTCTACGGCGGCGCGTTGCTCGGTTTTTCCGGGGCATTTTTGTCATTGATCTTGTCCGAGATCCTGGTGATGCGTCTCTCCTCGGCGGTGACCGAGGTGGCGAAGGTCTTCGGCACCCAGTTCGAGCTGAGTGGCCTGTCGTTTGACGAGTGCCTGCTTTTGTTGCTGCTGTGCTCAATGATCGGCTGGATCGCCGCCTGGCTGGCCACCGTTCAACATTTACGTCACTTTACCCCTGACTAAAAAATCTCTGTTATAATCATCCCCTGCCACGAGTTCCCTCCGGCAGGGGATGAGAAACCTGGTTTCGACCTCTTCCATCCTCCTGACTGTGTCACATTTTGTGCGTAATCTATTCACACAGTTGCATTGAACTTGTGGATAAAATCACTGTCTGATACAAAAGTGGATGCTATTCTCGTCGCTTATACGTTCTGGCATGTTAGTTGCCTGATGGGGACTGACCGCCGCCAGAAAGCAGTAAATTGAGAGGATTTGAATGACCAAAGAAATGCAAACTTTAGCCTTAGCCCCTGTCGGTAACCTGGAATCCTATATCCGGGCAGCCAATTCATGGCCGATGTTATCGGCTGATGAAGAGCGGGAGCTTGCTGAACAGCTGCATTACCAGGGCTCGCTGGAAGCAGCTAAAACGCTGATCCTGTCCCACCTGCGCTTTGTTGTTCATATTGCTCGTAACTATTCGGGCTATGGTCTGCCGCAGGCGGATCTCATTCAGGAAGGCAATATCGGCCTGATGAAAGCCGTACGTCGTTTCAACCCGGAAGTGGGTGTCCGTCTGGTCTCCTTTGCGGTGCACTGGATCAAAGCGGAAATTCACGAGTACGTGCTGCGCAACTGGCGTATCGTCAAGGTTGCCACCACTAAAGCACAGCGTAAGTTGTTCTTTAACCTGCGTAAAGCCAAGCAGCGTCTGGGCTGGTTCAACCAGGATGAAGTGGAAATGGTGGCCCGCGAGCTGGGCGTATCCAGCAAAGACGTGCGTGAAATGGAATCGCGTATGGCCGCGCAGGATATGACCTTCGACATGTCGTCTGACGATGAGTCCGACAGCCAGCCGATGGCCCCGGTGCTCTATCTGCAGGATAAGTCCTCTAACTTTGCCGACGGCATTGAAGATGACAACTGGGAAGAGCAGGCGGCAAACAAGCTGACCCACGCGATGAGCGGTCTGGACGAGCGTAGCCAGGCGATTATCCGCGCCCGCTGGCTGGATGAAGACAACAAGTCCACCCTGCAGGAACTGGCCGATCGCTACGGCGTGTCCGCCGAGCGCGTACGCCAGCTTGAAAAGAACGCCATGAAAAAACTTCGCGCCGCCATCGAGGCGTAAGCGCAAGATTAACCGGTAGCCGCCGCGCTACCGGTTCTCCATTCTCTCCTTTTTAAAACGCTCCACAGTCATGCCTTCTGGCAGGACCGCTTTGTCATATCTCTTTCTTTTTCACCTCCGCTCCTTGCGGCAGGAAAACGACCCCGCTGCTATGCTCAAAGTGGCTGGGGATAAGTGCGTAACGATCCAATGACGGGGAGTGCAGGGTGAAGAATAACGAATTAAATCAACGACGCCTGCAGGCAACGCCGCGCGGGATTGGGGTGATGTGCGGGTTCTATGCCCGGCGGGCGGAAAATGCCACCCTGTGGGATGTCGAAGGTAATGAATTTATTGATTTTGCTGCCGGGATCGCTGTGCTCAATACCGGGCATCGCCATCCGCGGGTGGTCGCGGCGGTAGAGCAGCAGCTGGGAGCGTTTACGCATACCGCGTATCAGATCGTGCCCTATGAGAGCTACATCGCGCTGGCTGAGCGAATTAATCAGCGCGTGCCAATCTCCGGCCCGGCGAAAACCGCCTTTTTCTCTACCGGCGCGGAAGCGGTGGAAAACGCGGTGAAAATTGCCCGGGCCTTCACCCGTCGGCCAGGTATCATCACCTTCGGCGGCGGTTTTCATGGCCGCACCTTTATGACCATGGCCCTGACCGGCAAAGTGGTCCCCTACAAAGTGGGTTTCGGCCCGTTCCCCGGCTCGATTTTTCATGCTCAGTACCCGAACGCGTTGCACGGGGTGAGTACCGAAGAGGCCCTGAAAAGCCTCGACCGTATTTTTAAAGCCGATATCGCGCCGGATCAGGTGGCAGCCATTCTGCTGGAGCCGGTGCAGGGCGAGGGCGGTTTTAACGTGGCGCCTGACGACTTTATTCAGGGGCTGCGGCAGCTGTGCGATACGCACGGCATCCTGCTGATTGCTGACGAAGTCCAGAGCGGCTTTGCCCGCACCGGCAAGCTGTTCGCGATGGAACACTACGCCAGCAAAGCGGATCTGATCACCATGGCGAAAAGCCTGGCCGGAGGGCTGCCGCTTTCGGCCATCGCTGGTCGTGCAGACGTGATGGATGCGCCTGCGCCAGGCGGGCTGGGCGGAACCTACGCCGGTAATCCGCTGGCGATTGCCGCGGCCCACGCCGTGCTGGATGTCATTGACGAAGAGCACCTGTGCGCGCGTGCTGACGCGCTGGGGCAGGCGCTGGTTGAGGTGCTGAGCCGGGCGCGGACGGGCTGCCCGTATATCGCTGATATCCGCGCGCAGGGGTCGATGGTGGCGGTGGAGTTTAACGATCCGCAGAGCGGAGAACCTTGCGCGGAGTTTACCCGTCGGGTACAGGATGCTGCCCTGCGTGAAGGGCTGCTTCTGCTGAGCTGCGGGGTCTACGGCAACGTTATCCGCTTCCTCTACCCGCTGACCATTCCTGATGCCCAGTTCAGTAAAGCACTGGAGATTATCGCCCGTTCGCTAAGTCACTGATGGCGAAAATTGTTGTTCCAAATTCCGAAAAATGGGGTATGTTTTAGCAGAGTATGCTGCTAAGGCACGGGCAGCATCCCGGTTTACAACTATCATATGCTTCTCTTATGGCTGTAAGCAAAATAATGTGTCACACAAAAACATCACAACAAATGCAATCACCATAACAATGGGGAACCTCAGGATGAAAATGAAGGGTAAAGCGTTACTGGCAGGATGTATCGCGCTGGCGATGAGCAACATGGCACTTGCTGAAGATATCAAAGTGGCCGTGGTCGGCGCGATGTCTGGTCCGGTTGCGCAGTATGGCGATCAGGAGTTTACCGGGGCTGAGCAGGCGATTGCCGACATTAATGCCAAAGGCGGTGTTAAGGGCAATAAGCTGGTCGCGGTGAAATATGACGACGCCTGTGACCCGAAACAGGCGGTCGCGGTTGCTAACAAAGTGGTTAACGATGGCATCAAATATGTGATCGGCCACCTCTGCTCCTCTTCGACTCAGCCAGCGTCTGATATCTATGAAGACGAAGGCATTCTGATGATCACGCCGGCGGCAACCGCTCCCGAGCTGACCGCTCGCGGTTATCAACTGGTGCTGCGCACCACCGGTCTGGACTCCGACCAGGGCCCGACCGCAGCGAAATACATTCTGGACAGCGTGAAGCCGAAGCGTATCGCGGTGATCCATGACAAACAGCAGTACGGCGAAGGTCTGGCCCGTGCGGTGCAGGAAGGCCTGAAAAAAGGCGGAGCCGACGTGGTGTTCTTTGACGGTATCACCGCCGGTGAGAAAGACTTCTCCACCCTGGTTGCCCGTCTGAAGAAAGACAATATCGACTTCGTCTACTACGGCGGCTACCACCCGGAAATGGGGCAGATCCTGCGCCAGTCACGTGCGGCCGGTCTGACAACCAAATTTATGGGGCCGGAAGGCGTGGCTAACGTTTCCCTGTCTAACATCGCAGGTGAGTCAGCGGAAGGGATGCTGGTGACCAAGCCGAAGAACTACGACCAGGTACCGGCGAACAAACCGATTGTGGACGCTATCAAGGCGAAGAAACAGGATCCAAGCGGCGCGTTTGTCTGGACCACCTATGCTGCGCTGCAGTCGCTGCAGGCGGGCCTGGAGCAGTCAGCTGAGCCGGCTGAAATCGCGAAATACCTGAAAGCTAACTCTGTTGAAACGGTGATGGGTCCGCTCTCCTGGGATGAGAAAGGCGACCTGAAAGGTTTCGAGTTTGGTGTGTTTACCTGGCATGCTGACGGTACCGCGACCGACGCAAAATAATCGCGTTTCGCACGTGGTGTAACAGGGGCGGACCGGCAGCGATGCCGTCCGCCCTTATTGATCCAGCCGTTTTTTCCAGCCGCCCGACTGCTGCGTAAAGCCGAGCGCCTGCATAAATGCGTTCATCGCGTCATAGTCTTCAACGCCAATATCGGTCATCCACCAGGTGGTAATGTCCGGGTTATCGCGTATCAACTCTTCCAGCAAATATTGCCCGACGCCGCGACGACGGGTGATCTCCCGCACGCGTAATGAGTCCAGCGCCCCGTGGCCGAAGCTAAGGGTGACGCGAACCGCGCCGAGCAGGCGTTCGTTAAAACGGGCGGCGTAAATGCGGTAGATGTCATCGACATCGAACGAGGCGGGAGAATACTCCGGCCAGATTTTCCCCAGATCAATATGATCCTGCTCGCTAAAGTTTTCCAGACGGATAATGGTCAGTTTCATTGACGGCCCAGTCCATTTCACAATGATGACAGAAAGTGTACCCCCTTTCGGCGATGGGTGACGCCTCTTTTCAGGTCGTTTCATCAGGGGATTAATTGTGCTAGCGACGCTGGCGTAGTTTTAAACATCACGGATCGAAAAACAGGCAGGATTTTCCCCTGAAAGGTAGTGATTTATTCCGTTCTTTGTACCGTTATTTTATGCTGTGCCACGGACTTTTTTTGTTTATCTTCGATTTAATACAGAATATTATCTGTGCTTAATTGGCTGAAATATAGGGGTTTTAGTCTGGTTTTTGGCAAAAAACTACGCTAAACCATTAATGACGCTGGTAAAAATAGCGTTGTGCATTAAAAGTACAGAGTGCTTTTTAACCATAATAAAACAAAATATCTACACAACGAGGCCGCGTGGTTTTCCGTAGTGGCCCGTGACGTGCAGAAACGACATCACGAATGGGGATTTCACAGTATGAAAAAGAACGCGAAAGCAGTAATCGCGGGGATGGTTGCATTGGCGATTTCCCACGCGGCGATGGCGGACGATATTAAGGTAGCTATCGTTGGGGCAATGTCCGGTCCGGTTGCCCAATGGGGTGATATGGAGTTTAACGGTGCTCGCCAGGCGATTAAGGACATTAATGCCGCCGGTGGTATTAAAGGCGACAAGCTGGTCGGCGTCGAATATGACGATGCCTGCGACCCGAAACAGGCGGTTGCCGTTGCCAACAAAATCATTAATGACGGTATTCAGTACGTGATCGGCCACCTGTGCTCTTCTTCCACGCAGCCCGCTTCCGATATCTATGAAGACGAAGGCATCCTGATGATCACCCCGGGGGCGACCAACCCGGAGCTGACCCAGCGCGGCTATCAGCACATTATGCGTACGGCAGGCCTCGACTCCTCTCAGGGACCGACTGCGGCGAAGTACATCGTGGAGAAAGTGAAGCCGCAACGCGTCGCCATTATTCACGACAAACAGCAGTACGGTGAAGGCCTGGCCCGTTCCGTGCAGACCGGACTGAAAGCGGCCGGTGCTAACGTGGTGTTCTTTGACGGCATCACCGCCGGTGAGAAAGATTTCTCCGCGCTGATTGCCCGTCTGCAGAAAGAGAACATCGACTTTGTTTACTACGGCGGCTACTACCCGGAAATGGGTCAGATGCTGCGTCAGGCGCGTGCTACCGGCCTGAAAACCCAGTTTATGGGACCGGAAGGCGTGGGTAATGCCTCCCTGTCCAATATCGCGGGCGATGCGGGCGAAGGCCTGCTGGTGACCATGCCAAAACGCTATGACCAGGACCCGACCAATAGCGCTATCGTGGCAGCCCTGAAAGCAGAGAAAAAAGATCCGAGCGGTCCGTATGTGTGGATCACCTATGCGGCAATGCAGTCTCTGGCTACCGCACTTGAGCGTGCCGACAGCCGTGAGCCGCTGGACCTGGTAAAAGATTTAAAAGCGCACGGCGCGAAAACCGTGATTGGGCCGCTGAACTGGGATGAAAAAGGCGATCTGAAGGGATTTGAATTCGGTGTCTTCCAGTGGCACGCCGACGGTTCGTCAAGCGTAGCAAAATAAGGTCGACGCAAACTGTTATCTCGCTGCTCAGGCTTCGGGCCTGAGCAGATTGCGAAAGGTTATTTTATGTCAGAGCAGTTTCTCTATTTTTTGCAGCAGATGTTTAACGGCGTAACGCTGGGAAGCACCTATGCGCTGATCGCCATCGGCTACACCATGGTGTACGGCATTATCGGCATGATCAACTTCGCCCACGGCGAGGTCTATATGATCGGCAGCTATGTCTCCTTTATGATTATCGCCGCGCTGATGATGATGGGTATCGATACCAGCTGGCTGCTGGTTGGTGCCGGATTCGTCGGGGCGATTATTATCGCCAGTACCTACGGCTGGAGCATCGAACGGGTGGCCTACCGACCGGTGCGTAGCTCCAAGCGCCTGATTGCACTTATCTCGGCAATCGGGATGTCCATCTTCCTGCAGAACTACGTCAGCCTCACAGAAGGTTCGCGTGATATCGCTCTGCCGAGCCTGTTTAACGGCCAGTGGGTGGTAGGTAGCAGTGAAAACTTCTCCGCCTCTATTACTACGATGCAGCTGGTTATCTGGGTGGTGACCTTCCTTGCGATGCTCGCTCTGACGCTGTTTATCCGCTACTCCCGTATGGGACGCGCCTGCCGCGCCTGTGCGGAAGACCTGAAAATGGCCAGCCTGCTCGGCATCAATACCGACCGCGTGATTTCACTCACCTTTGTGATTGGTGCCGCGATGGCCGCGGTTGCCGGGGTATTGCTCGGGCAGTTTTACGGCGTGATTAGCCCCTATATCGGCTTTATGGCCGGGATGAAAGCCTTCACCGCAGCGGTTCTGGGCGGTATCGGCAGTATCCCTGGCGCGATGATTGGCGGCCTGATCCTCGGCGTTGCCGAAGCGCTGACCTCCGCTTACTTAAGCACAGAGTATAAGGACGTGGTGTCGTTTGCCCTGCTGATTGGCGTGCTGCTGGTGATGCCGACCGGTATCCTGGGCCGTCCGGAGGTAGAGAAAGTATGAAACCGATGCATTTTGCGATGGCGCTGCTCTCTGCGGCGATCTTCTTCGTACTGGCTGGCGTCTTTATGGGGGTCCAGCTGCAGCTGGACGGTACTAAACTGGTGGTGGGTTCGGCGACCGATATTCGCTGGCAGTGGGTCTTTGTTGGCACCGCGGTGGTCTTCTTCTTCCAGCTGCTGCGCCCGCTCTTCCAGAAAGGCCTGAAGAGCGTCTCCGGGCCGAAATTCGTTCTGCCGGCCATTGATGGCTCGACGGTTAAACAGAAGCTGTTCCTGATTGCGCTGCTGGTGATTGCCGTTGCCTGGCCATTTATGGTGTCGCGCGGGACGGTGGATATCGCCACCCTGACGATGATTTATATCATTCTCGGCCTCGGTCTGAACGTTGTGGTGGGACTCTCCGGCCTGCTGGTGCTGGGCTACGGCGGCTTCTATGCTATCGGTGCCTATACCTTTGCCCTGCTGAACCACTACTACGGTCTTGGCTTCTGGACCTGCCTGCCGCTGGCCGGGCTGGTTTCGGCGGCGGCCGGATTCCTGCTGGGCTTCCCGGTGCTGCGTTTGCGCGGCGACTATCTGGCGATTGTGACGCTGGGCTTCGGCGAGATCGTGCGTATCCTGCTGCTGAACAACACCGAGGTGACCGGCGGCCCGAACGGTATCAGCCAGATCCCGAAACCGACCCTGTTTGGCCTGGAGTTCAGCCGTACCGCCCGCGAAGGCGGCTGGGATACTTTCAGCAACTTCTTTAACGTCAAGTACGATCCGAGCGACCGCGTGGTGTTCCTCTATCTGGTGGCGCTGCTGCTGGTCGTGCTGACCCTGTTCGTGATTAACCGTCTCCTGCGTATGCCGCTGGGGCGGGCGTGGGAAGCCCTGCGTGAAGATGAGATCGCCTGTCGCTCGCTGGGCCTCAGCCCGACGCGCATCAAGCTGACCGCCTTTACCATCAGCGCCGCCTTTGCTGGTTTTGCCGGAACGCTCTTTGCCGCCCGTCAGGGCTTTGTCAGCCCGGAATCCTTCACCTTCGCCGAATCCGCCTTTGTGCTGGCGATTGTGGTCCTGGGCGGAATGGGCTCGCAGTTTGCGGTGATCCTGGCGGCGATTCTGCTGGTGGTATCGCGTGAACTGATGCGCGACTTCAATGAGTACAGCATGCTGATGCTGGGTGGTTTGATGGTGCTGATGATGATCTGGCGTCCGCAGGGTCTGCTGCCGATGACCCGTCCGCAGCTGAAGCTGAAGAACGGGCAAGAAAAAGGAGAGCAGGCATGAGCCAGCCATTATTATCCGTCAGCGGTCTGATGATGCGTTTTGGCGGCCTGCTGGCCGTCAATAACGTCTCTCTGGAGCTTCGCCCGCAGGAGATCGTCTCTCTGATTGGCCCTAACGGCGCCGGGAAAACCACGGTATTTAACTGCCTGACCGGTTTCTATAAGCCGACTGGCGGTACCATTATGCTGCGTGACCAGCACCTGGAGGGGCTGCCGGGCCAGCAGATCGCCCGTATGGGCGTGGTGCGTACCTTCCAGCACGTGCGTCTGTTCCGCGAAATGACGGTGATTGAAAACCTGCTGGTGGCGCAACACCAGCATCTGAAAACCGGCGTCTTCTCCGGTCTGTTAAAGACTCCGGCATTTCGTCGGGCGCAGGATGAAGCCCTCGACAGAGCCGCGACCTGGCTGGACCGCATTGGTTTGTTAGCGCACGCTAACCGCCAGGCCAGCAATCTGGCCTACGGTGACCAGCGTCGTCTGGAGATCGTTCGCTGCATGGTCACCCAGCCGGAAATTCTGATGCTGGACGAACCGGCGGCGGGCCTGAATCCAAAAGAGACCAAAGAGCTGGACGAGCTGATTGTCGAACTGCGCGACCACCACAACACCAGCATCCTGCTGATCGAGCACGATATGAAGCTGGTGATGGGCATTTCCGACCGCATTTATGTGGTCAATCAGGGAACGCCGCTGGCTAACGGTACGCCGGAAGAGATTCGTAATAACCCGGATGTGATCCGCGCGTATCTGGGCGAGGCATAAGATGGAAAATGTAATGCTGTCTTTTGACAAAGTAAGCGCCCACTACGGTAAGATTCAGGCGCTGCACGAGGTAAGCCTGCATATCAATCAGGGTGAAATCGTGACCCTGATTGGCGCCAACGGCGCGGGCAAAACCACCCTGCTGGGCACGCTCTGCGGCGATCCGCGTGCGACCAGCGGTCGGATTGTGTTTGACGGTAAGGACATTACCGACTGGCAAACGGCGAAGATCATGCGTGAAGCGGTCGCTATTGTGCCGGAAGGCCGTCGCGTCTTCTCCCGTATGACGGTGGAAGAAAATCTCGCAATGGGCGGCTTCTTTGCCGAGCGCGACCAGTTCCAGCAGCGTATCGAGCGCGTCTATGACCTGTTCCCGCGTCTGCACGAGCGTCGCATCCAGCGTGCGGGCACCATGTCCGGCGGCGAACAGCAGATGCTGGCAATTGGGCGTGCTCTGATGAGCCAGCCGCGCCTGCTGCTGCTGGATGAACCGTCCCTGGGCCTGGCCCCGATCATTATCCAGCAGATCTTCGACACCATCGAACAGCTGCGGGAAGAGGGGATGACCATCTTCCTCGTCGAGCAGAACGCCAACCAGGCGCTGAAGCTTGCCGACCGTGGCTACGTGCTCGAAAACGGCCATGTGGTGCTGGAAGACACTGGCGATGCCCTGCTGGCGAATGAGGCGGTAAGAAGCGCGTATTTGGGCGGATAATATTCCTAATGCCGGTCACTCAGGTGACCGGCATTACAGCATCCGTAATTATCGGAATGCCTTCAGGAAGACAAACGCTTGAACGTCAATCGTTGATTACTTTATAGTCACCACAGGGATTTTGTGGTGAAAAAACACCCACAAAAGTGTTATCAGAAGCGACAGGGAAGAACGCACATGAAGCTACCTGACATTGTTGTACCCATTTCGTCCGCAGACAATGGTTGCTGCACGATCACGGCCCCCTGGTTTGTCCAGTACACCCAATACCGTCCCCACGCGGCAACCTATAAACCTCTTGTGAACGGGGAGGAAGCCTTTGCCGCCGTCTACCATGCCATCGCCGGTGCCAGAAAATCTGTCGATATCATCTGCTGGGGCTTTCAGCCCTCAATGTATTTTATTCGTGACGGTAAAACGCTATGTATTGGTGACCTGCTGGCACAGATAGCGCGTGAAAAAAAGGTGCAGGTCCGGGTTCTCGGCTGGGAAATGCCTTTCAACTCCGCAGGCTGGGCGGGCGAAGCCAATCTGCCCGGCAAGGGGCCCGTCAGCATCAGCGACAGGCGCGGGCAGACTGCCACGGATGCGCAGTACGCCAGGGACCAGCAGTGGTTCAGGGAACACCTGTTCGCCAGTAAGTTACAGGCCGTTACCGCTGCCGGGATGAGTCTGACAGACCGGCGTAAAATCAGCATTGAACAGCTTCTGACAGAGACGCCGGTCTATGCCAGCCGTGGATTTAACGTGAAAGACCGGGCTGAAATTGCTTACCGCGCAGCCCTGCAGGCCACTGACCGGGATATCAGCGCCGAGACGATTAGCACCATGGCGGCGACGGCCACGCATCATCAAAAAACCGTGCTGGTGGACTTTGAATTACCGGAGTCGGCTATTGGTTTTGTGATGGGTCATAACATGCTCGATGAATACTGGGATACGGATGCGCACACATCCCGGCAGCGCGGGGACGATAAACCTGCGCCTGACAAGGGGCCACGCGGTGCGCTTCCCCGCCAGGATATCTCCTGTCAGATTACAGGGACGATACTGGCAGACCTGCATGATAATTTTGCCCGGAGCTGGCGAAAGGAAACGGGAGAAGACCTGCTGGCGTCGCGTAATGTGGCAGATGTCAGCCAGAAACTGAAGCCCCGTCGCGACTGTGGCACACCGCTGATGGCGCAGCTTCTTCGTACCCAGGCGCAGGAAAACCGCCGGGATATCGAGCAGTTGTATCTGCAGACCGTCAACAACGCAACGCACCTTATTTATATTGAAAATCAGTATTTCCGCTGGCCGCCGCTGGCAGAGGCCATAAAAAAAATATCAGCCCTGCGTACCGGTGGCGGCAGTAAACCCGAGGAGCATGGCTATCTGCATCTGTTTGTCGTGACCAACGTGACGGATGAGGGGATAGGTGCAGGCACGGTCAATACCCAGCGTATGCTCGCCAGCCTTGGCCGGGCGGATACCATCCCTGAAGTAACCCGGCAGCGCGAACTGAAGAAGCTCAGGGAGGAGACGTTTGGTGCCGCTGGCCAGGCGTACGGTGATACGGGTCTCCCGTCGGGTCAGGCACGGCTGGCGCAGTATGTCAGTCAGGCCCGGGAGATAACCGAACGCGTGATTCTCCCGGAGCCACATCCCGGGCTGAAGGTCCATATCTGCTCGCTGGTGGCGAAGGATTCGCCTGCCCATAACTGGATGCCGGTGTATATCCACTCCAAACTCATGATTGTTAATGATGTCTTTACCACCCACGGGTCGGCCAATATCAATACCCGCAGTATGCAGGTAGACAGCGAGATGAATATTGCCCATGAGTGGGCCAGCGTGACGAAGGCATTACGGCAACGACTGTGGAATATGCACACCAGCGGGCGGGGTGCGCAGGACGATCCTGCGGAGGCGTTCAAAGCCTGGGAGGATCTTCTCAAATTGAATGAAGATAACCAGAGTCCGGAAGCCAGAAAAGCGCCAGAGGTACCTCTGATTAAATTTCTGTACAGCAAAGCCACGCTGAAGGATATGGACTGATGCGGAGCCTGCTGCTGTTAGCCAGCCTGCTGCTGGCGGCCTGTGACGGGGGGAGCGCCCCGTCCACTGTCAATAAGGATATTGCGATGGACCCGCTTACCGATATTAACGCCCGGCTGGCCTTTACCTGCCGGCATGAAACCCTGCCGGAGCCGTCAGCTGATGCGGATGTGCTGTTTAAGTATGCCCGCTGGCTGCAGGTCAATAACCAGCTTAAGGAAGATACTGCCGTCGATAAACAAGTCGAGCGGCTGTACCGCATTGCGGCTGCTGACGGGCACGTCAAAGCCGGTATCAATCTGCTGAATGGCGCGCTACGGGGCCACTTCTCTGTCTCCGGCGCGGAACAGCTGCGGATGAGCCAGGGCCTGATTGATAAGCAGGTGGCAACGGGATACTACTTTATCGCCATTTATCTGCAGTACGGGGCGGGTGGGCTGAAAAAGGATGAGGAGAAGGCGCTGCGCTATTACCGCAAGGCGGCGGATGAGGGGAGTGCCCTGGCCCAGGCCTCTGTCGGCAACAAATTATTCCAGATAGAGGGAACCGGGGATGTTGCCCGACAAATGTGGCGTTGTGCCGCTGAGCAGGGTGAAGGGGACGTAGCCAGCTCTCTTGGCGTTAACTTAAAAGGTAAAGGGCGCTATCAGGAAGCGATTGAGGCATTCCAGCTGGGAGTAGCAGCGGGCACTCCGAGTTCAGCCAGTTTTTTAGAGAACGGATTTAACGGACCAGAGCCGACAGATGATCTGTATTACCTGGGCCAGCAACACGATCCCGAACGCGTCAGTCGTTATAAAAAAATCTGGAAAATACTGTCGGACTACGCCTATGCCCACCCAGGCATCCCGGAAATCAACGATATTGTGCCTCTGCCACCCGCACCATTGCCGGTCTGGGACGGCAAAGTGAAATGGGTGGAGGCCCGGAAGGCGAATGTGCAGCCGACAAAACCCAATGAGGCGCTGATAGCGAAGCTGGCAAGGCAGCAACAGCTGAACCCGGCAACGGGCAGGCCCCTGCCTTCCTCAGCGAACTTTGATAAAGAGCCGGTTGCAAAACTGTTGTGCCAGACCGGCGAGCCGTGCCCGAAAAGTGGTTACTGGCAGATAGCGTGGTTACCGTATCGCGGTATCAGCAAGGACGAGATCCTGTACGTTGATGAGGGAACGATTATGCCCACCGATACGGTGGTGTACTACCAGCACCGTATCTGGCCGCTGGGCAGCAAACGCATCGAGCAGCAACAGCAGGTGCACTGGCGGTTTCTGACCGAGGCGTAGTAATGAATGGTTTTTTAGACGAGGCTCCATTCTTGCACGCGATAGGCGTAGATGAATTCCGGGACGACCTATGCACACCAATAAATACAGGGAAATTAGGCTGAATCTGGCCGAAGCGCTGGATACCCGCCTGAGTCATAAATCGCCAGCGATTATTAGCTCTGAAGAATTTGATCCTTATCCAGTGGGAAGGATGGATGCTGAGTTTGCTGAAATCATGGCGGTTCATGGCAATGAGCTTCGAGAGCTGGCGGATAAATGACCATACGGATTATCTCAGCAGGAGAGATAATCCGTTTCACTATCGCTTCTAAGCGGCTCCGCCATTTTCCGCCATTTTTTCGTCATGTTTCCATCATCCCCCCGCCATCTTCCTGACGCCTGGTTGTCATCGTTTTGTAATTAAACGGTTATTTTTCTGTCATTCGAGCGTGTCATGTTACCTCGCGAGCATCAAACGCGTGATTTCGCGCATCCGGCACAACAAGAGAGATAACCGAATGAAATCGTTACGACATACAGCTTTAGGCATGGCATTAACGCTGGCATTTGCAGGCAATGCAATGGCCGTTACCTCCATTCCGTTCTGGCACTCTATGGAAGGCGAGTTAGGTAAAGAAGTTGACTCCCTGGCGCAACGTTTTAACGCGGCCAATCCGGATTACAAAATTGTGCCGGTGTATAAAGGCAACTACGAACAGAGCCTGAGCGCAGGTATTGCCGCTTTCCGTACCGGTACCGCTCCGGCGCTCCTGCAGGTATACGAAGTCGGCACCGCCACCATGATGGCGTCTAAGGCGATCAAGCCGGTGTACGAAGTCTTCAGCGATGCGGGCATCAAGTTTGACGAATCCCAGTTTGTCCCGACCGTGTCCGGTTACTACACCGACTCGAAAACCGGTCACCTGCTGTCTCAGCCGTTTAACAGCTCCACGCCGGTGCTGTACTACAACAAAGACGCCTTCAAAAAAGCCGGTTTAGATCCGGAGCAGCCGCCGAAAACCTGGCAGGACCTGGCCGCCTATACCGCGAAGCTGAAAGCAGCAGGCATGAAGTGTGGCTACGCCAGCGGCTGGCAGGGCTGGATCCAGATTGAAAACTTCAGCGCCTGGCACGGTCTGCCGGTTGCGACTAAAAACAACGGCTTCGACGGCACCGACGCGGTTCTGGAGTTCAACAAGCCGGAGCAGGTGAAACATATCGCCCTGCTGCAGGAACTGAACAAGAAGGGTGATTTCAGCTACTTCGGTCGTAAAGACGAGTCCACCGAGAAGTTCTACAGCGGCGACTGTGCGATCACCACCGCCTCTTCCGGCTCGCTGGCTGATATCCGCCACTACGCCAAATTTAACTACGGTGTGGGCATGATGCCTTACGACGCAGACGTCAAAGGTGCACCGCAGAACGCCATTATCGGCGGAGCGAGTCTGTGGGTTATGCAGGGCAAAGACAAGCCGACCTATACCGGCGTGGCGAAGTTCCTCGAGTTCCTGGCTAAGCCTGAAAACGCTGCCGAGTGGCACCAGAAAACCGGCTATCTGCCAATCACCACCGCGGCCTACGACCTGACCCGCGAGCAGGGCTTCTATGACAAGAACCCGGGTGCCGATACCGCGACTCGCCAGATGCTGAACAAGCCGCCGTTGCCGTTCACTAAAGGCCTGCGCCTGGGCAATATGCCGCAGATCCGCACCATCGTTGATGAAGAGCTGGAAAGCGTATGGACCGGTAAGAAAACCCCGCAGCAGGCGCTGGATACCGCCGTTGAGCGTGGTAATCAGCTGCTGCGTCGCTTCGAGCAGTCCACTAAGTCGTAATCTTTCTTACCCTCACTCCGACCCTCGTCCCGAGGGCTCGGGGTGAGGGCATATCTAACGCTGAGCTTAACTATGTCATCATCCCGTCCGGTATTCCGCTCGCGCTGGCTGCCCTATCTGCTGGTCGCGCCGCAGCTGGTCATCACCGTTATCTTCTTTATCTGGCCCGCGGGCGAAGCGCTGTGGTATTCACTGCAAAGCGTTGATCCTTTTGGTCTTTCCAGCCAGTTTGTCGGCCTGGATAATTTTGTGTCGCTGTTCCACGACCCTTACTACCTCGACTCCTTCTGGACCACCATTAAATTCAGCGCCATGGTCACCGTCGGCGGTCTGTTATCGTCGCTGTTTTTCGCCGCCCTGGTGGATTATGTGGTGCGTGGCAGCCGCATGTATCAAACGCTGATGCTGCTGCCTTATGCGGTCGCACCTGCGGTTGCCGCCGTACTATGGATTTTCCTGTTTAACCCTGGACGCGGGCTGATTACCCATCTGCTGGAGCAGTTCGGCTATGACTGGAACCACGCCCAGAACAGCGGGCAGGCGATGTTCCTGGTGGTGTTCGCCTCGGTCTGGAAGCAGATCAGCTACAACTTCCTGTTCTTCTTTGCCGCGCTGCAGTCAATTCCCCGTTCGCTGGTGGAAGCCGCCGCGATGGACGGTGCCGGACCTGTACGCCGCTTCTTTAAGCTGTCGCTGCCGCTGATTGCGCCGGTCAGCTTCTTCCTGCTGGTGGTCAACCTGGTCTACGCCTTCTTTGATACCTTCCCGGTGATTGACGCCGCGACGGCCGGTGGCCCGGTGCAGGCAACCACGACGCTTATCTACAAAATTTACCGCGAAGGCTTTGCCGGGCTGGATCTCTCCGCTTCTGCTGCTCAGTCGGTCGTCCTGATGGGGCTGGTGATCGTGCTGACGGTGGTTCAGTTCCGCTACGTGGAAAGTAAGGTGCGTTACCAATGATTGAGAACCGTCGCGGGCTGACCATTTTCAGCCACCTGATGCTGATCCTCGGGATCGCCGTCATTCTGTTCCCGCTGTACGTCGCCTTTGTGGCGGCGACGCTGGATAACCAGGCTATCTATGAGACGCCGATGACCCTGATCCCTGGTGGTCATCTGCTGGAGAATATGAAGACCATCTGGCTACAGGGCGTGGGGGCGAACAGCGCGCCGTTCTGGCTGATGTTGTTTAACAGCTTTGTGATGGCCTTCGGGATCACCGTTGGCAAAATCACCGTCTCGATGCTGTCGGCTTTTGCCATCGTCTGGTTCCGTTTTCCGCTGCGTAACCTCTTCTTCTGGATGATTTTTATCACCCTGATGCTGCCGGTTGAAGTGCGTATCTTTCCGACGGTCGAGGTGATCGCCAACCTTAATATGCTCGACAGCTACACCGGTCTGACGCTGCCGTTGATGGCGTCGGCCACCGCCACCTTCCTGTTCCGTCAGTTCTTTATGACGCTGCCGGACGAGCTGATTGAAGCCGCCAGGATTGACGGTGCCTCGCCGATGCGCTTTTTCCGCGACATCGTCCTGCCGCTGTCGAAAACCAATCTTGCGGCGCTGTTTGTGATCACCTTTATCTACGGCTGGAACCAGTACCTGTGGCCGCTGCTGATTGTCAGCGACGTTAACCTCGGGACGGCGGTCGCCGGGATTAAGGGCATGATCTCTGCCGGTGAAGGCACCACGGCCTGGAACCAGGTGATGGCGGCGATGCTGCTGACCCTGATCCCACCGGTCATTATCGTATTAGCAATGCAGCGCGCGTTTGTGCGCGGCCTCGTAGACAGTGAGAAATAGCATGGCCGGATTAAAATTACAGGCAGTTGCGAAGAGCTGGGACAACGGTAAAACCCAGGTGATCCAGCCCCTGACGCTCGACGTTGCCGACGGCGAGTTTATCGTGATGGTTGGCCCGTCGGGCTGCGGAAAATCGACCCTGCTGCGTATGGTGGCCGGGCTGGAGCGCGTGACCAGCGGCGATATCTGGATTGACCGCCAGCGGGTGACGGAGCTGGAACCCAAAGAGCGCGGCATTGCCATGGTTTTCCAGAATTACGCCCTCTACCCGCATATGAGCGTCGAAGAGAATATGGCCTGGGGCCTTAAAATTCGCGGTATGGGCAAGACGCATATTGCTGAGCGCGTGCAGGAAGCCGCAAGAATTCTGGAGCTGGACGGCCTGCTGAAGCGTCGCCCGCGTGAACTCTCTGGCGGCCAGCGTCAGCGTGTGGCAATGGGCCGTGCGATTGTGCGCGATCCGGCAGTATTCCTGTTCGATGAACCGCTCTCTAACCTCGACGCCAAACTGCGCGTGCAGATGCGTCTTGAGCTGCAGCAGCTGCACCGCCGCCTGAATACCACCTCTCTGTACGTAACCCACGATCAGGTGGAAGCCATGACGCTTGCCCAGCGGGTGATGGTGATGAACAAAGGCGTGGCGGAGCAGATCGGCACCCCGGTAGAGGTCTATGAAAAGCCCGCCAGCCGTTTTGTGGCGAGCTTTATCGGCAGTCCGGCGATGAACCTGCTGGAAGGACGTATCAGCGAGGACGGTGCGCATTTTGAGCTGGCAAGCGGGATGGCGCTGCCGATTAACTGGAACTATCGTAACCTCGCCGGGCGAAAAATGACGCTGGGTATTCGCCCGGAACATATTGGGTTAAGCTCTCAGGCAGCAGGCGGTATCCCGCTGGTGATGGATACGCTGGAGATGCTGGGGGCAGATAACCTGGCCCACGGTCGCTGGGGCGAGCAGAAAATGGTGGTCCGACTGGCACACCAGGAGCGCCCGGCGGCAGGCACCACGCTGTGGCTGCATCTTCCGGAAAACCACCTGCACCTCTTTGATGGTGAAACAGGACAACGTGTATGAGCAACTGGCCTTATCCGCCTATCGTCTCCCATCGGGGCGGCGGCAAACGGGCGCCTGAAAATACCCTGGCGGCTATCGACGTGGGCGCGCACCACGGCCACACAATGATCGAATTTGACGTTAAATTGTCGCGGGATGGCTACATTTTCCTGCTACATGACGACAATCTCGAACGTACCAGCAACGGCTGGGGCGTCGCCGGCGATCTGCTGTGGAACGATCTGCTCAAGGTGGATGCCGGGAGCTGGTTTAGCGGCGAGTTTAAAGGCGAGCCGCTGCCGCTGCTTTCTGAAGTGGCGATGCGCTGCCGGGAGCACGGGATGATGGCCAATATCGAGATAAAGCCAACCACCGGCACCGGGCCACATACGGGCAGTGTGGTGGCGCGGGCGGCGCGTGAGCTGTGGCGCGGCATGCCTGCACCGCTGCTGTCGTCCTTTGAGATTGATGCGCTGGAGGCGGCACAGCAGGCGGCACCGGAGCTGCCGCGTGGTCTGCTGTTGGATGAGTGGCGGGAAGACTGGCGTGAGCTTACCGACCGTCTGGCCTGCGTCTCTATCCATCTTAATCATCAGTTGCTGGACGAGGCACGCGTGGCCATGCTGAAAGAGGCCGGTCTGCGCATTCTGGTCTACACCGTCAACCAGCCCCGCCGTGCGGCAGAGCTGTTGAGCTGGGGCGTTGACTGCATCTGTACCGATAACATCGATGAGATCGGCCCGGATTTCCGCCCTTAAGGATTAAGCGGTACGGTTTGCGGCTTTTTCAGCATGTCGCCGTTGTGTCTTTCCTGCAGCAGATGTTGCTGACCGGTGGCACGCTCTGTCGGCGTCAGCATACCTTTGCCGTTATTGGGTAGTGGCTGAAGGTTGCCCGGCTGGGCCTGCTGGATACGCTGGGTATTGTTATTGAACTGCGTCTGCAGATGCTGCTGCTGAAGCTGCGTCTGGCTCTGCATCTGCTGTTTCAGCATGCCCTGCTGCTGGCTTTGCTGATTCAGCATCTGAGTCTGCATCCGCTGCTGGCTGGGGTTCTGATAGCCCGGAAGATTAGGGTTATTGGTGGTGTTCAGCGGCTGTGCCAGGCCCGCGAAGGGCACCAGCGCGGCCAAAATTAAGAGTCGTTTCATCATTTTCTCCTCCCGGCAGGGATAGCTTAAGTTTACCCCTTTTCCATCGACAGCATGTTTTTTTAGGAGTTGTGCACCAGGCTTATATGGGGACTGTAGCCCATAGCTCTGGAGAACAACGATGATCAAACCACATCTGGTGCGTTGGGCGGCGATTGCTGCGCTGACCACCGCCGCCTGTTTTAGCGTTACTGCCGCGCCACAACCCACCGCACCGCCCGTTTCCTATGGCGTCGAAGCCGATGTGTTTCATCCCGTGCGGGCGAAGCAGGGCATGGTCGCCTCGGTGGATGCCGCAGCCACCCGTGCCGGGGTGGAAATCCTTGAGCAGGGTGGCAACGCCGTCGATGCTGCCGTTGCAGTGGGATATGTCCTGGCGGTGACGCATCCTCAGGCCGGGAATCTCGGCGGCGGCGGCTTTATGATGCTGCGTACCAAAGAGGGAAAAACCACCGCTATCGATTTCCGCGAAATGGCCCCGGCGGCGGCTACCCGGGATATGTTTCTCGATGACCAGGGCAACCCCGACAGTAAAAAATCTCTGACCTCGCATCTGGCCTCCGGCGTGCCGGGCACGGTTGCTGGTTTCTCACTGGCGCAGGAAAAGTACGGCACGCTGCCGCTGAAAAAAGTGATTCAGCCCGCGCTGAAGCTGGCGAAAGAGGGGTTTATGGTCAACGATGCCCTTGCTGACGATCTGAAAACCTACGGCAGCGAGGTGCTCCCCAACCATGAGAACAGTAAAGCCATCTTCTGGAAGGCAGGTGAGCCGCTGAAAAAGGGTGACAGGCTGGTGCAGGCTAACCTGGCGAAAAGCCTGGCGCTGATTGCCGAACAGGGGCCGGATGCTTTCTACAAAGGGGAGATAGCCGACCAGATTGCCGCCGAGATGAAAAAGCACGGTGGCTTAATCGATAAAAACGATCTGGCCAGCTACCAGGCGGTGGAGCGGGAGCCGATAAGCGGTGATTATCGCGGCTATCAGGTCTTCTCGATGCCGCCACCGTCCTCCGGCGGGATCCATATTGTGCAGATCCTCAATATCCTTGAGAATTTCGATCTGGCGAAGGCGGGCTTCGGCAGCGCCGATGCGATGCATCTGATGGCGGAGGCGGAAAAATATGCCTATGCCGATCGCTCCGAATACCTCGGCGACCCGGATTTTGTTCGCGTCCCCTGGCAGGCGTTAACCAGCAAAGCGTACGCCAAATCGATAGCGGCGCAAATTGATCCGGCGAAAGCGAAACCGTCGAGCCAGATCCGCCCCGGCAAGCTTGAACCCTATGAAAGTAACCAGACCACCCATTACTCGGTGGTGGATAAGGACGGCAATGCGGTAGCGGTCACCTATACCCTGAACACCACCTTCGGGTCGGGGGTTGTGGCGGGTAATACCGGTATTCTGCTGAACAATGAAATGGATGACTTCTCTGCCAAGCCCGGCGTGCCAAATGTTTACGGGCTGGTGGGCGGCGATGCCAACGCCGTCGGGCCGAAAAAACGCCCGCTGTCGTCCATGTCACCGACTATCGTGGTGAAAGACGGCAAAACCTGGCTGGTCACCGGCAGCCCTGGCGGTAGCCGGATTATCACCACCGTGCTGCAAATGGTGGTGAATAGCATCGATTTTGGAATGAACATCGCCGAAGCTACCAACGCGCCACGCTTCCATCACCAGTGGTTGCCGGACGAGCTACGGGTAGAGAAGGGCTTTAGCCCGGACACGCTGAAACTGCTGGAGCAGAAAGGGCAGAAAGTGGCAGTGAAAGAGGCGATGGGCAGCACCCAGAGCATTGTGGTGGGCCCGGACGGCACGCTGTACGGGGCATCGGACCCGCGTTCGGTGGATGATTTAACCGCCGGATATTAATAGTGTTTCCCTCTCCCGCACCGGGAGAGGGCTTTCCCGCTTACTTCATTCGCGCCATAAAGTACGCATCCACCAATTCCCCGTCGCGCAGGGCGTACTGCCTGCCGGTGCCTTCCACCTCGAACCCGAACTTGCGGTAAAGCGCCAGTGCGGCAGGGTTGTCGGTATAGACCGTCAGCTCAATACGCGTGATGCGCAGCCAGTTGTCGCAGAGGTTTACCATCTCGGCCATCAGCGCGCTGGCGACGCCGCGCCCCTGAAAGGCGGGGGATACGCCAATACCAAAGGTGGCAACGTGACTGCGACGCGGATTCTGCTCGACGATCAGGGTCAAGTTTCCTGCCACCCTCTCGTCAATGCAGGCCAGCAGATGTCGGCGGCCTGCGGTTGGAGTGAGGCGCTCCTGCCACCCGTCCAGCGTGGGATGGGGTAGCTGTAGCACGTCGCGATACACCTCAGGCTGCGCATAAATCTGGCGAATGGACTCGGCATCGCGGGTTTCGGCAGGGCGTATCACTATCTCACTCATTGTTTCTCTCCGTTGAGGGGCAACTATTCCCCTTTAACGTTATTGACTTTCGGATCCCAGTCAACTGCCATTTTTTGCAAAAAAGGGGTAGACAAGTGCGAATGATAATGATTATTATTGTCATGCGTTCAGGGAGACCCCTCGTGGAGAACCTGAAAGCACGACATTGCTCACATTGCTTCCAGTATTATTTTAGCCAGCCGGGTGCTGGCTTTTTTTTGCCTGAAATTCGGGGATCAACCTGCAAGGAAGAGGGCGGGCAATGGCCCGCCCTGGGGGCTAGCTGCGTTTTTTACCTTTTGCCTCGTTCTCACTCTCGGCGACGGGCAGTACTTCCGGGGCCGTTTCGGCAAGCAGGCCCACCACGTTGCTTTTTTCTTCCACAGGGCGGATAAGCTCTGATCTGCCGGTAAAGGACGCACCTTTTTTAATGGTCAGCGAGCTGTAAGCGATAGTGCCGGTGATCGCGCCATTCTCATACACGTCGATGGATTCGCTGCGGCAATTACCATTGACGATGCCATCGATAATCAGGTCCCGGCTGGTGATATCACCCTCTACCACGCCGTTACGCATAATTTTAATCAGGCCCTCTTTGGCATCGATATTGCCGTGGACCGTGCCGTAAATGTAGACCTGGCCGCTCGAGATGATATTGCCGTCGAAGCGAACGCCAGTCGCAATGACGGTACTGTTCTGCTTCTCATCGCGCGGCACCTCTTTTTCAGCGACGGGCGTTGGTGTGGCGTTGACAACAGGAGCATGCGTCACTTCTTCGACTGCTTTGTTTTTTCCAAACATATGATTAACCTGCTTGTGTAAGGCGTGAATAACGAAGGCAATAATGGCAAGCGCTGCGGTCAGCAGCGCCCAGGAATAGGCGTCATAACACCAGGCCACCAGCGAGAGTGACCAGAAAAAAAATGCGGTATTCAGAAAAAGATAGACTCTTCCCATGCTGAACTGATGGCTACTCCATTAGCGACCGTGCGGCGTTGTCTACGGCAAAAAGAGCTGCACCGCGACCGCTATGTGGTTGGGTGTATTTAGAAAGCATTTGTTTCTTATCGGCATGGTTATCCGGGAACTTCAGGGCCGGGTCAAGAGTAGGGGGCTATTTTTGGGATTTTTAATACGCTGTTTGCACAAGTGAAATGGCGAACAGCGTCATCTGGCGTTAAGGTAAACGGAGTCTGCATACCTTCAGGAAGCGATTATGACTCTTCATTGCGCCTTTATTGGCTTTGGTAAAAGCACCACCCGCTATCATCTTCCCTACGTTCTCAACCGCAAAGAGAGCTGGCACGTTGCGCATATTTTTCGCCGCAGCGCGAAGCCGGAAGAGCAGCAACCTCAGTATCAGCATATTCACTTTACCAGCGATCTGGATGAGGTCTTAAACGACCCGCAGGTGAAGCTGGTGATTGTCTGTACCCACGCCGACAGCCATTTTGACTATGCGAAGCGCGCGCTGGAGGCAGGAAAAAATGTGCTGGTAGAAAAACCCTTTACGCCGACGATGGCCGAAGCGAAGACGCTGTTCGCACTGGCGAAAAGCAAAGGGCTGGCCGTCACGCCGTATCAGAACCGTCGCTTTGACGCCTGCTTCCTGACGGTCAAAAAGGTGATTGAGAGCGGTAAGCTCGGCGATATCGTCGAAATTGAAAGCCACTTCGACTACTACCGTCCGGTTGCCGAAACCAAACCCGGTCTGCCGCAGGATGGCGCTTTTTACGGCCTTGGCGTGCATACGATGGATCAGATTATCTCCCTGTTTGGTCGCCCGGACCACGTCGCTTATGACATCCGCTGCCTGCGCAACAAGGCCAATCCGGATGATACCTTTGAGGCGCAGCTATTCTATGGCGATCTCAAGGCGATTGTGAAAACCAGCCACCTGGTGAAAATCGACTACCCGAAATTTATCGTTCACGGCAGCAAAGGCTCGTTTATTAAATACGGTATCGACCAGCAGGAAACCAGCCTCAAGGCCAATATTATGCCGGGTGAGCCAGGCTTTGCCGCGGATAGCAGCGTCAGCCTGCTGGAGTACGTTAACGACGCGGGCGAGAGCGTGCGCGAAGAGATCGCCAGCGAAATCGGGGACTACGGTTATGTCTACGATGCGCTCTATAACACCCTGGCAACGGGTAAAGATAATTACGTCAAGGAAACTGAAGTACTCACCAATCTCGAGATCCTCGAACGGGCCTTCGAACAGGCTTCTCCCTCGACCGTAACGCTTGCTAAATAGCTTTCACGGACTCTTCTGCGCTTGTTCACATTTTTTGAACAGAGGAGTCAATTTTCACCCTCTATCATCCTGAGGCATTCGGGTACAAACTGACTCCATCGAAACGAACATGGGGAAAGACAAATGATTTACTTACGCAAAGCGAACGACCGTGGTCATGCTAATCATGGCTGGCTGGACTCCTGGCACACCTTCTCTTTCGCCAACTATTATGACGCAAACTTTATGGGTTTCTCGGCGCTGAGAGTGATCAACGATGACGTTATCGATGCTGGTCAGGGGTTTGGTACCCACCCGCATAAAGATATGGAAATCCTGACCTATGTGCTGGAAGGGGCGGTTGAGCATAAAGACAGCATGGGCAACAAAGAGCAGGTTCCTGCCGGTGAGTTCCAGATCATGAGTGCCGGTACCGGGGTTCAGCATTCGGAGTACAACCCGAGCGAAACTGAACGTCTGCACCTGTATCAAATCTGGATCATGCCGGAAAAAAATGGCATCGCACCGCGCTATGAGCAGCGCCGGTTTGACGCTACCCAGGGCCGCCAGCTGGTGCTGTCGCCGGATGCCCGCGACGGGTCGCTGAAAGTGCATCAGGATATGGAGCTGTATCGCTGGGCACTGCTGAAAGATGAGCAGTCCGTGTACCAGATTGCAGCCGAACGTCGGGTGTGGATCCAGGTGGTAAAAGGTAACGTTACGATTAACGGCACCAAAGCCACCACCGCTGACGGTCTGGCGATTTGGGACGAGCAGGCGCTCTCCGTGCATGCCGACAGCGACAGCGAAATTCTGCTGTTCGATCTGCCACCGGTTTGATCTCCGGTAAATAAAGTACGTAACCTTCCCCGTTAAGGGGAAGGTTCTGTTTAGTCCGTGATAAACTGGGGAAATGTTTTCTCAGCGCATGTTCACAGGACGATGAAAAAGAAAAGACCCGTACTTCAGGATGTTGCCGATCGCGTTGGCGTGACCAAAATGACGGTCAGCCGTTTCTTACGTAACCCGGAGCAGGTGTCCGAGGCGTTACGGGGTAAGATTGCTGCGGCGCTTGATGAACTGGGTTATATCCCCAACCGTGCGCCGGATATGCTATCCAATGCGACCAGCCGTGCGATTGGCGTTCTGCTTCCCTCCTTAACCAACCAGGTATTTGCTGAAGTTCTGCGCGGCATTGAAAGCGTGACGGATGCGCACGGCTATCAGACCATGCTTGCCCACTACGGCTATAAAGCCGAGCTGGAAGAAGAGCGCCTGGAATCGATGCTGTCGTGGAATATCGACGGCCTGATCCTGACCGAACGTACCCACACCGCCCGCACCCTGAAGATGATTGAAGTCTCCGGTATTCCGGTGGTGGAGCTGATGGACAGCCAGTCTCCCTGCCTCGATATCGCCGTTGGCTTCGATAACTTTGAAGCCGCCCGGCAGATGACCGCCGCGATTATCCAGCGTGGTCGCCAGCATGTGGCCTATCTGGGGGCACGTCTCGATGAACGAACTATCATCAAACAGCAGGGGTATGAACAGGCGATGCGCGATGCCGGTCTGACGCCTTACAGCGTGATGATTGAGCAGGCCTCGTCCTACTCCACCGGGAGTGAGCTACTGCGCCAGGCGCGGCGCGAATATCCGCAGCTCGACAGCATTTTCTGCACCAACGATGACCTGGCGGTCGGCGCGGCCTTCGAGTGCCAGCGTCTGGGTCTGCGTATCCCGGAGGATATGGCGATTGCCGGTTTCCACGGCCACGATATTGGCCAGGTGATGGAACCCCTGCTGGCCAGCGTCCTGACGCCGCGTGAGCGGATGGGCCGAATCGGTGCCGAACGCCTGCTGGCGCGCATTCGCGGGGAGATCGTGACGCCGAAAATGTTAGATTTAGGTTTCACGTTGTCGCCGGGTGGATCTATTTAAGCTCTAAAATTTGAACTAGCTCACACTTATCCACTTCTGGCACGAATGGTTATTGCGTCCGTTTTACCCCGGCAGGACAATGTTACCGATAACAGTTACCCGTAACAGCCTCTTTAACCTTTCTGTGGGAGCGACGCCTTGAGCACGACTAACCATGATCACCGCATCTACGTCCTGATGGGCGTATCGGGCAGCGGCAAATCCGCCGTTGCCAGTGAAGTAGCCCATCAGATGAGCGCCGCGTTCCTTGATGGCGATTTCCTCCACCCGCGCTGCAACATTGCCAAAATGGCCGCCGGCGAGCCGCTGAACGATGACGACCGTAAGCCCTGGCTGCAGGCCCTCAACGATGCCGCTTTTGCGATGCAGCGTACGAACAAAGTCTCCCTGATCGTCTGCTCCGCGCTGAAAAAGCACTACCGTGACATTCTGCGTGACGGCAACCCCAATCTCTCCTTTATCTACCTGAAAGGGGATTTTGAAGTGATCGAAAGCCGCCTGAAGGCGCGCAAAGGTCACTTCTTCAAAACCCAGATGCTGGTGACCCAGTTCGAAACCCTGGAAGAACCGGGTGCGGACGAATCTGACGTGCTGATTGTAGATATTGATCAGCCGCTTGACGGCGTCGTAGCCAGCACCATTGCAGTGATTAATAATTAAAAAAGGCAGTAAAAAGTGAGTACTTTAACGTTAGTTTTAACAGCGGTCGGCTCGGTATTGCTGCTGCTGTTTTTAGTCATGAAGGCGCGTATGCATGCCTTTGTGGCCTTGATGGTGGTGTCCATTGGTGCCGGTCTGTTTTCCGGTATGCCGCTCGATAAGATCGCAGCGACCATGGAAAAAGGGATGGGGGGTACGCTGGGTTTCCTGGCGATTGTCGTGGCGCTTGGCGCGATGTTTGGCAAGATTTTGCATGAAACCGGCGCGGTCGATCAGATTGCCGTCAAAATGCTGAAATCCTTCGGCCACAGCCGTGCCCACTACGCTATCGGCCTGGCCGGACTTATCTGTGCGCTGCCGCTGTTCTTTGAAGTGGCGATCGTGCTGCTGATTAGCGTCGCGTTCTCGATGGCACGCCACACAGGTACTAACCTGGTGAAGCTGGTGATCCCCTTGTTTGCCGGTGTCGCCGCCGCGGCCGCATTCCTGCTGCCGGGGCCTGCGCCGATGCTGCTGGCATCCCAGATGCACGCCGACTTTGGCTGGATGATCCTGATTGGCCTGTGCGCCGCGATCCCAGGGATGATTATCGCCGGGCCGCTGTGGGGCAACTTTATCAGCCGCTACGTTGAGTTGCATATTCCTGACGACATCAGCGAACCGCATCTTGGCGAAGGCAAAATGCCCTCCTTTGGCTTTAGCCTGGCGCTGATCCTGCTGCCGCTGGTGCTGGTGGGTCTGAAAACTATCGCCGCGCGTTTTGTTCCAGAGGGTTCTACGGCTTACGAATGGTTCGAGTTTGTCGGTCATCCGTTTACCGCCATTCTGGTGGCCTGTCTGGTGGC
The DNA here is from genome assembly GCA_035277345.1 of Enterobacteriaceae bacterium. Taxonomy (GTDB): domain Bacteria; phylum Pseudomonadota; class Gammaproteobacteria; order Enterobacterales; family Enterobacteriaceae; genus BIGb0383. The sequence continues at coordinate 55,432 of DATEKR010000320.1, read as the reverse complement.
AATTTATGGTCTGGCGATGCGTCAGGGCATGCCGAAAGATAAGGTGATGGAGATCTGCGGTCACGCGCTGCAGCCGGCCGGGATTATCCTGCTGGTGATCGGTGCGGGTGGCGTATTCAAACAGGTGCTGGTGGATTCCGGCGTCGGCCCTGCGCTGGGCGAGGCGCTGACCGGTATGGGTATGCCGGTGGCGATCACCTGCTTTATTCTGGCCGCTGCGGTGCGCATTATTCAGGGTTCGGCAACGGTCGCCTGTTTAACCGCCGTCGGTCTGGTGATGCCGGTTATCGAGCAGCTTAACTACTCCGGCGCGCAGATGGCGGCACTCTCCATCTGTATCGCTGGCGGCTCTATCGTGGTGAGCCACGTTAACGACGCAGGTTTCTGGCTGTTCGGTAAATTTACCGGCGCAACCGAAGCACAGACGCTGAAAACCTGGACGATGATGGAAACCATCCTCGGCACCACGGGCGCGATTGTCGGGATGATTGCGTTTAGCCTGTTAAGTTAAGTTTTTAATGCAACTCTCCTGAATGGAGAGAAATAACGCTGAAGCCGGGCCGCATAGTTTATGCCGCCCGGTTTTTTTTACCCTTTCATCCACGCCCGGATACCGTCCAGGAACATCTGGGTGGCCAGCATCACCAGAATCAGCCCCATCAGGCGCTCAAGGGCATTCACGCCTTTCTCGCCCAGCAGGCGCAGGAACAGCGACGACTGCAGCAGGATCGCCACCGTGCCGCCCCAGGCAATCATCAGGGCGATAACCAGGTGGCCCATCTGATTCGGGTACTGGTGTGACAGCAGCATCAGGGTCGCCAGCAGGGTCGGACCCGCAACCAGCGGGATCGCCAGCGGCACGATAAAGGGCTCTTCACCGGCGGGTAAGCCTGTCGTGCTGCCAGTGGCGCTGGGGAAAATCATCTTGATGGCGATCAGGAACAGAATAATCCCGCCGGAGATCGAAACCGTTTCGGCGCGCAGGTTCAGGAAGGAGAGAATTTTCTCACCGGCGAACAGGAAAATCAGCATCACGAGCAGCGCGATCAGCAGCTCGCGGATCATAATAGCCCGGCGACGTTTCGGCTCCGTATGCTTAAGCACGGACATAAAAATCGGCAAATTGCCGAGCGGGTCCATGATAAGAATCAGTAAAACGGTCGCGGAAATAATTTCAGTCATACAGCATTTTCCCTGTTCATAAATTATATAAAATAAGTTCTGTTTCTGAGCGCCGCATAATCATTGATTAATTTCACTTGCGACTTTGGCTGCATTTTGTAATGTGGGCGCTATACCCATCAAATATTGGCTACAGCACACATCTTTGCAGGAAACACGCTATGAAAAATGTTGGTTTTATCGGCTGGCGCGGAATGGTTGGCTCCGTACTCATGCAACGCATGGTTGAGGAGCGCGATTTCGACGCCATTCGCCCTGTTTTCTTCTCAACCTCCCAGTTCGGCCAGGCAGCACCGGCTTTCGGCAGCCACAACGGCACGCTGCAGGACGCATTTAATCTGGACGCGTTGAAGGCACTCGACATCATTGTCACCTGCCAGGGCGGCGATTATACCAACGAAATCTATCCAAAGCTTCGTGAAAGCGGCTGGCAGGGCTACTGGATTGATGCGGCGTCTTCTCTGCGCATGAAAGATGACGCGATTATTATCCTCGACCCGGTAAACCAGGCGGTTATTACCGACGGCCTGAACAAAGGGATCAAAACCTTTGTCGGCGGCAACTGTACCGTCAGCCTGATGCTGATGTCGCTGGGTGGCCTCTTCGCCAATGACCTGGTTGAGTGGGCTTCGGTGGCAACCTATCAGGCCGCATCCGGCGGTGGCGCACGCCACATGCGCGAGCTGCTGACCCAGATGGGCCAGCTGCAGCACCACGTCGCGGAAGAGCTGGCTAACCCGGCCTCGGCGATCCTCGATATCGAACGTAAAGTGACGGCGCTGACGCGCAGCGGCGAACTGGCGGTGGACAACTTCGGCGTGCCGCTGGCCGGAAGCCTGATCCCGTGGATCGACAAACAGCTGGATAACGGCCAGAGCCGTGAAGAGTGGAAAGGCCAGGCCGAAACCAACAAAATTCTGGCGACATCCTCTACCATCCCGGTTGATGGCCTCTGTGTCCGTATCGGCGCGCTGCGCTGCCACAGCCAGGCATTTACCCTCAAGCTGAAAAAAGATGTCTCTATTGCGACGGTGGAAGAGCTGCTGGCAGCCCATAACCCGTGGGCGAAAGTGGTGCCGAACGACCGTGAAATCTCCATGCGTGAACTGACGCCTGCCGCGGTAACCGGCACGCTGACCACGCCGGTTGGTCGTCTGCGTAAGCTGAATATGGGCCCGGAATACCTCTCCGCCTTCACCGTTGGCGACCAGCTGCTGTGGGGCGCGGCTGAGCCGCTGCGCCGCATGCTGCGCCAGCTCGCATAATCTTTCCCGAACGTTGAACAAGGGGTGCCACTGGCACCCCTTTTTTTATCTCTCTCATAGGGAAAAACAATAAATGTTCAATTTTTTCAGGGATTCGGTTCAGCCCTGGCTATTCTTAAAACTGTTGCCTGAAAATTGGACGATGCAAAGAGGATGCACGCTGGTGCTGCGTCGTACAGGTTAAAACAGAGTGCCGTATTGTCCGGAAGAGTCGGCACGATAAAACAGGATGGAAAAATGTCCCTGTGTATCGATCGAGATGTGATTAACGCGCTAATTGCCGGGCATTTTGCGGATCCTTTCTCCGTTCTCGGTATGCACAGCACGGAAAATGGTCTGGAAGTGCGTGCACTGCTGCCTGATGCCACGGAAGCCTGGGTGATTGAAACCAAAACCGGGCGTAAGGTTGCCGGGCTGGATAGCCTTGATTCCCGCGGCTTTTTTTGCGGCGTGGTTCCGCGGCGTAAAAATCCCTTTCGCTATCAGCTGGCGGTCACCTGGCACGGCCAGCAAAACCTGATTGACGATCCCTACCGATTTGGTCCGCTGCTGCAGGAGATGGACAGCTGGCTCCTGTCGGAAGGTACCCACCTGCGGCCCTACGAAACCCTGGGCGCACATGCGGACACGATGGACGGCGTGACCGGCACCTGCTTTTCGGTCTGGGCACCTAACGCGCGTCGCGTCTCCGTCGTCGGGCAGTTTAACTACTGGGACGGTCGCCGCCATCCGATGCGTTTGCGCCGTGAGAGCGGGATCTGGGAGCTGTTTATTCCCGGCGCCCACAATGGGCAGCTCTATAAATTCGAGATGATCGATGCCCAGGGTAAGCTGCGCATTAAGGCTGACCCTTACGCCTTTGAAGCGCAGATGCGTCCGGAAACCGCGTCACTGATTTGTGGCCTGCCGGAGAAAGTGGTCCAGAGTGAGGCGCGCAAAGCCGCGAATCGCTTTGATGCGCCCATCTCCATCTATGAAGTGCATCTCGGCTCCTGGCGGCGACATACCGACAATAATTTCTGGCTTAGCTATCGCGAGCTGGCGGACCAGCTAGTGCCCTACGCAAAGTGGATGGGCTTCACCCATCTCGAGCTGCTCCCGGTTAACGAGCATCCCTTTGACGGCAGCTGGGGCTATCAGCCGACCGGGCTGTACGCGCCCACCCGGCGTTTCGGCACCCGGGACGACTTTCGTTACTTTATCAATGCCGCCCACGCAGCCGGATTGAGCGTGATCCTCGACTGGGTGCCGGGGCATTTCCCGTCCGATGATTTTGGCCTGGCGCAGTTTGACGGCACCGCGCTCTATGAGCACGGCGATCCCCGCGAAGGCTATCACCAGGACTGGAACACGCTGATCTACAACTACGGCCGCCGGGAAGTCAGTAACTATCTGGTGGGCAACGCTCTCTACTGGATAGAACGTTTCGGGATCGATGCGCTGCGGGTGGATGCGGTGGCCTCGATGATTTATCGCGACTACAGCCGTCATCAGGGGGAGTGGGTACCGAACGAATACGGTGGACGGGAAAACCTCGAAGCCATTGAGTTTCTGCGCAATACCAACCGCATTCTTGGCGAGCAGGTGCCCGGCGCGGTCAGCATGGCGGAAGAGTCCACCGACTTTTCCGGCGTCTCGCGCCCTTCAACGTCGGGCGGGCTGGGATTCTGGTTTAAATGGAACCTCGGCTGGATGCATGACACCCTCGATTATATGAAGCTGGATCCGGTTTATCGCCCGTATCACCACGATAAACTGACCTTCGGCATGCTCTACAACTACACTGAAAACTTCGTGCTGCCGCTCTCGCATGATGAGGTCGTTCACGGCAAAAAATCGATCCTCGACCGGATGCCGGGAGATGCCTGGCAGAAATTTGCCAACCTGCGGGCTTACTACGGCTGGCTCTTTGCCTTCCCCGGTAAAAAACTGCTGTTTATGGGCAATGAGTTTGCCCAGGGCCGCGAGTGGAACCATGACAGCAGCCTCGACTGGCATCTGCTGGAAGGTGGTGATAACTGGCACAATGGCGTACAGCGGCTGGTGCGTGACCTGAATCATACCTATCGCCACCACCGGGCGCTGCACGAGCTGGACTTTGATCCTTACGGGTTTGAATGGCTGGTGGTGGATGACCATCAGCGGTCGGTCTTTATCTTTGTGCGCCGGGATAAACAGGGCAATGAAATTATCGTTGCCAGCAACTTCACGCCGGTCCCGCGTCACGACTACCGCTTTGGTATCAACCAGCCAGGCCGCTGGCGTGAAGAGCTGAATACCGATTCGATGCACTATCACGGCAGCAATGCCGGCAACGGTGGAGGGGTCTACAGCGACGACATTGAGAGTCACGGGCGCCCGCACTCCCTGAGTATCACCCTGCCGCCGCTGGCGACGATCTGGCTGATTCGGGAGGGCGAATGACCCGACTCACGGCAGGCTCTCCGACGCCGCTGGGCGCGCACCACGATGGCAACGGCGTGAACTTCACGTTGTTCTCCGCCCATGCTGAGCGGGTTGAGCTGTGCCTGTTTGATGCCGAAGGCAACGAGCAGCGGTTCGATCTCCCCGAGCGCAGCGGCGATATCTGGCACGGCTACTTCGCCGGACTGAAGCCGGAACAGCGCTATGGCTATCGGGTGCATGGTCCCTGGGAGCCTGCTCAGGGACACCGGTTCAATCCGGCGAAGCTGGTGATCGACCCCTGCGCCCGTCGGGTCGAGGGCCACCTGCCAGACGACCCGCTGCTGCACGGTGGCTATCATGCGCCTGACCCACACGACAGCGCCGCCCGCGTGCCGAAATCAGTGGTGGTGGATACCCGCTATGACTGGGAAGAGGATGCGCCACCGCGTACGCCCTGGGGCAAAACGGTGATTTACGAGGCGCACGTTAAGGGCCTGACGTATCTGCATCCGGCGATCCCTGAGGCCATTCGTGGCCGCTGGCAGGCGCTGGCTCATCCGGCCATGATTGCCCATCTGCAGCGGCTCGGTATCACCGCCCTGGAGCTGTTGCCGGTCACGCATTTCGCCAGCGAGCCGCGCCTGCAGCGCCTTGGGCTAAGCAATTACTGGGGCTATAACCCGCTGGCGCACTTCGCGTTGCATCCCGATTACGCCAGCAGCCCGGAAAACGGACTCAACGAGTTTCGTGATGCGGTGAAGGCGCTGCACAAGGCCGGGATTGAAGTGATCCTCGACGTGGTGCTGAACCACAGCGCCGAGATCGATCTCGATGGTCCGACCGTCTCCCTGCGCGGAATCGATAACCGCAGCTATTATTGGATCAGAGAGGATGGGGATTATCACAACTGGACCGGCTGCGGTAACACCCTCAATTTGAGTCATCCTGGCGTGGTGGAGTATGCCCTGCAGTGCCTGCGCTACTGGGTTGATGTCTGCCACGTTGACGGTTTCCGCTTTGATTTAGCCTCGGTGATGGGACGGACACCTGAATTCCGCCAGGACGCGCCGCTGTTTGCAGCGATTAAAAACGATCCCCTGTTGTCGACCGTGAAGCTAATTGCTGAACCCTGGGATATCGGTCCGGGTGGCTATCAGGTGGGCAACTTCCCGCCGCCTTTTGCCGAGTGGAACGACCATTTCCGTGATACCGCTCGTCGCTACTGGCTGCACCGGGACGTATCGAACGGCGATCTGGCCCGACGTTTTGCCGCCTCCAGCGATGTCTTCCAGCGCGGTGGCCGCCTGCCGTCCGCCTCGATCAATCTGGTCACGGCGCACGACGGTTTCACCCTGCAGGACTGCCTGAGCTTCGGGCATAAGCACAACGAAGCGAACGGGGAAGATAACCGCGACGGCACCGGCAACAACTACAGCAATAACCACGGTACTGAAGGCCTGGACGTCAGCCAGGATGTGATTGAGCGACGTCGCGCCAGCGTTCACGGTCTGCTGACGACTCTGCTGCTGGCGCAGGGTACGCCGATGCTGCTGGCCGGGGATGAGCACGGCCACAGCCAGCATGGCAATAACAATGCCTACTGCCAGGACAATGCCCTGACGTGGCTGGACTGGGAAAATGCCAACGAGGGTCTGACCGGGTTTACCGCCGCGCTTATCCACCTGCGGCAGCGTATTCCCGCGCTTACCCGCGACGCGTGGTGGCAGGAAAATGACGGCAGCGTGCGCTGGCTAAACCCGCAGGGCCAGCCGCTGGACGCTGGCGAGTGGCAGCAGGGCGCGCACAGCCTGCTGATCCAGCTGAGTGAGCGCTGGTTAATTGCAATAAATGCCACCGCCAGCGCGGTGGAGATGGTGTTACCCGAAGGAGAGTGGCGCGCCATTCCTCCTTTTGCCGGAGAGGACAATCCCGTCACTCTGACCGTCTGGCATGGGCCCGCACAGGGAGTTTGCGTTTTTCACAGGTCATAACAACGGAGTGATTTATGGTTCAGCTTGATAAGAACACTTCAATGATGCTGGCGCGGCAGCTGCCGCTGAAATCGGTCGCCCTGATCCTGGCCGGAGGCCGCGGCACGAGGCTGAAAGATTTAACCAAAAAACGCGCCAAGCCAGCGGTCCACTTTGGCGGCAAGTTTCGCATTATCGATTTTGCACTCTCGAACTGCATCAACTCCGGTATTCGCCGTATCGGTGTGATTACCCAGTACCAGTCCCATACGCTGGTGCAGCATATCCAGCGCGGCTGGTCCTTTTTAAACGAAGAGATGAATGAGTTTGTCGACCTGCTACCCGCCCAGCAGCGGGTGCATGCGGAGAACTGGTATCGCGGTACGGCGGATGCGGTGACGCAGAACCTCGATATTATTCGCCGCTACCAGGCCGAGTACATCGTGATCCTCGCCGGTGACCATATTTATAAGCAGGATTACTCGCGGATGCTGCTCGACCACGTCGAGAAAAATGCCCGCTGCACCGTGGCCTGCCTGCCGGTGCCGCTGGCGGAAGCGAGCGCCTTTGGCGTGATGGCCGTGGATGAAAACAGCCGGGTGATCGATTTTATTGAGAAGCCCGCGAAACCGCCCGCCATGCCGGGGGATGCCACAAAGTCGCTCGCCAGCATGGGGATCTACATCTTCGACGCGGACTATCTCTATACCCTGCTGGAGGAGGACGATCGCGACGAAAACTCCAGCCACGATTTCGGCAAGGACATTCTTCCCCGGGTGACCAAAGCGGGCGAAGCCTGGGCACATCCTTTCCCGCTTTCCTGCGTGCAGTCCGATCCGCAGGCTGAACCTTACTGGCGCGATGTTGGCACCCTTGAGGCCTACTGGAAAGCCAATCTTGACCTGGCGTCCGTGACGCCGGAGCTGGATATGTACGACCGGACCTGGCCGATTCGTACCCATATGGAGCCGCTGCCGTCGGCAAAATTTGTCCAGGACCGCTCCGGGAGCTACGGCATGACGCTGAACTCGCTGGTCTCCGGCGGCTGCATTATTTCCGGTTCGGTGGTGGTGCAGTCGGTCCTGTTTCCACGGGTGAGGATCAACTCGTTTTGCAATATCGACTCGACGGTTCTGCTGCCGGATGTGTGGGTAGGACGCTCATGCCGTCTGCGGCGCTGCATTATCGATCGCGCCTGCGAGATCCCTGAAGGCATGGTTATTGGTGAAAACGCGGAAGAAGACGCCCGCCGTTTTTATCGCTCAGAAGAAGGCATTGTGCTGGTTACGCGCGAAATGCTGCGCAACTTGCAGGATTAACCGTACTCGTTATGACCTTGCGCGGAAGGGGTCCGCGCGCTGTTTTGCCGCCGACGCGAGACGTTGCCGGGTATGAGCAGGAGCAATGATGCAGGTTTTACACGTATGTTCTGAGATGTTTCCGCTGCTGAAGACCGGCGGACTGGCGGACGTGCTGGGGGCGCTGCCTGCGGCGCAAATTGCTGACGGCGTGGATGCGCGAGTGCTGATCCCGGCATTTCCCGATATCCGTCGTGGCGTGCCCGATGCCCAGGTGGTGACCCGGCGTGACACTTTTGCCGGTCGCATCAGCTTGCTGTTCGGGCGCTATAACGGCGTGGGCATTTATATGATTGATGCTCCGCATCTGTATGAACGCCCCGGTAGCCCGTATCACGATACGCATCTGCATGCTTATACGGATAACGTGCTGCGCTTTGCGCTGCTCGGCTGGGTGGGGGCGGAAATGGCCAGCGGGCTGGATCCGTTCTGGCGTCCGGACGTGGTACACGCCCACGACTGGCACGCGGGGCTGACTCCGGCCTACCTTGCCGCACGCGGGCGTCCGGCGAAGTCGGTCTTTACGGTGCATAACCTTGCGTATCAGGGCATGTACTACGCGCACCATATGAGTGAGATCGACCTGCCCTGGTCGTTCTACAACATGCACGGGCTGGAATTTAACGGTCAGATTTCGTTTCTCAAGGCCGGGCTTTATTACGCCGATCACATTACGGCGGTCAGCCCAACCTACGCGCGTGAAATTACCGAGCCGGAGTTTGGCTACGGAATGGAGGGTCTGCTGCAACAGCGCCATAAAGAGGGGCGACTGTCGGGGATCCTTAACGGCGTGGATGAAAAAATCTGGGACCCGGACAGCGATCTGCTCCTGGCGGCGCGCTACACCCGTGATTCGCTGGAGGAGAAGGCAGAGAACAAGCGTCAGCTGCAAATTGCGATGGGACTGAAGGTGAATGACAAAGTCCCGCTGTTTGCGGTGGTCAGCCGACTCACCAGCCAGAAGGGACTGGACCTGGTACTGGAGGCGCTGCCTGGCCTGCTGGAGCAGGGCGGACAGCTGGCGCTGCTGGGGGCGGGCGACCCGGTGCTGCAGGAAGGTTTTCTGGCCGCCGCCGCCGAGCATCCCGGACAGGTGGGCGTGCAGATAGGCTACCACGAAGCCTTCTCGCACCGGATTATGGGCGGTTCGGACGTTATCCTGGTCCCGAGCCGCTTTGAACCCTGCGGATTAACGCAGTTATACGGGTTGAAATACGGCACTCTGCCGTTAGTTCGACGTACCGGCGGGCTTGCCGATACGGTATCGGATAGTTCGCTGGAAAATCTGGCAGATGGCGTCGCCAGTGGTTTTGTTTTTGAAGACAGTAATGCCTGGTCGCTGCTCAGGGCGATCCGGCGTGCTTTCGTGTTGTGGTCCCGCCCCTCACTCTGGCGCTATGTGCAGCGTCAGGCGATGAGCATGGATTTTAGCTGGCAGGTGGCGGCGCAGTCCTACCGCGATCTTTACTTTCGGTTGAAGTAGCTTCCAGGAACACTTAAATGAACGCACCTTTTACTTACGCTTCACCCACGCTCAGTGCCGAAGCGCTGAAAAACTCCATTGCCTACAAGTTGATGTTTACCATCGGCAAGGACCCGGCCATTGCTAACAAGCATGAGTGGCTGAATGCGGCGCTTTTTGCGGTACGCGACCGGATGGTGGAGCGCTGGCTGCGTTCTAACCGGGCGCAGCTATCGCAGGAAACGCGTCAGGTCTACTACCTGTCGATGGAATTTCTGATTGGCCGGACCCTCTCCAATGCGCTGCTGTCGCTCGGTATCTACGACGACGTCAACGACGCGCTGGCGGGAATGGGCCTGGACCTGGCGGAGCTTATCGATGAAGAGAACGACCCGGGACTGGGCAACGGCGGCCTGGGGAGACTGGCTGCCTGTTTCCTCGACTCGCTGGCCACTCTCGGCCTGCCGGGGCGCGGATACGGCATCCGCTACGACTACGGCATGTTCCGGCAAAATATCGTCGACGGGCGACAAAAAGAGTCCCCCGACTACTGGCTGGAATACGGTAACCCGTGGGAATTTAAGCGCCACAACACGCGCTATAAAGTGCGTTTTGGTGGCCGTATTCAGCAGGAGGGCAAGACGTCCCGCTGGCTTGAAACCGAGGAGATCCTGGCCGTTGCCTACGACCAGATTATCCCCGGTTACGACACCGATGCCACCAACACGCTGAGGCTGTGGAGCGCGCAGGCCAGTAGTGAAATCAACCTCGGTAAGTTTAACCAGGGGGATTACTTCGCGGCGGTAGAGGATAAAAACCACTCGGAAAACGTCTCCAGGGTACTTTATCCGGACGACTCCACGTATTCCGGGCGCGAGCTGCGCCTGCGCCAGGAGTACTTCCTGGTCTCCGCCACGGTGCAGGATATTCTCAGCCGTCACTATCAGCTGCATCAGACCTACAGCAACCTGGCGGATAAAATCGCCATCCACCTTAACGACACCCACCCGGTCCTGTCGATCCCGGAGCTGATGCGCCTGCTGATCGACGAGCATAAGTTTGCCTGGGACGAGGCGTTTGAAGTGACCTGCCAGGTCTTCTCCTACACCAACCACACTCTGATGAGCGAAGCCCTGGAGACCTGGCCGGTGGATATGCTGGGTAAAATCCTGCCGCGCCATCTGCAGATTATCTTTGAGATCAACGACTACTTCCTGAAAACCCTGCAGGAGCAGTATCCCAGCGATGCCGGGCTGCTGAGCCGGACCTCGATTATCGACGAGTCCCACGGCCGCCAGGTGCGGATGGCCTGGCTGGCGGTGGTGGTCAGTCATAAGGTTAACGGCGTATCGGAACTGCACTCGAACCTGATGGTGCAGTCCCTGTTTTCCGATTTTGCCGACATTTTCCCCAACCGCTTTACCAACGTGACCAACGGCGTTACGCCGCGCCGCTGGCTGGCGCTGGCGAACCCGCCGCTCTCCGACGTGCTGGACGAACATATTGGCCGTACCTGGCGGACGGATTTAAGCCAGCTCAGCGAGCTGGAACAGCATCTGGACTATCCGCTGGTCAATCAGGCGGTGCGCCAGGCCAAGCTGGATAACAAAAAACGGCTGGCAGCCCTGCTGGCGCAGCAGCAGAACCTGGTGGTTAATCCTAAGGCGCTGTTTGACGTGCAGATCAAACGTATTCACGAGTACAAGCGCCAGCTAATGAACGTGCTGCATATTATTACCCGCTACAACCGCATCAAGGCCGATCCGGATGCCAGGTGGGTGCCGCGGGTCAACGTGTTCGCCGGGAAAGCCGCCTCGGCCTACTATATGGCGAAGCACATTATCCACCTGATTAACGACGTGGCGGCGGTGATCAACAACGATCCGCAAATCGGCGATAAATTAAAAGTGGTGTTTATCCCGAACTACAGCGTCAGCCTGGCGCAGGTCATCATTCCGGCGGCGGATCTCTCCGAGCAGATCTCGCTGGCCGGAACCGAAGCCTCCGGCACCAGCAATATGAAGTTTGCTCTGAACGGGGCGCTGACCATCGGCACTCTCGACGGGGCAAACGTGGAGATGCTGGAGCACGTCGGTGCGGAAAATATCTTTATCTTCGGGAATACGGCGGAAGAGGTGGACGCGCTACGTGCTGCGGGCTACAAACCCCGTGAATACTATGAAAATGATGAAGAGCTACGCCAGGTGCTGACGCAAATTGGCACCGGTCTGTTCAGCCCCGACGAGCCGGGCCGCTACCGCGATCTGGTAGATTCGCTGATTAACTTTGGCGATCACTATCAGGTGCTGGCGGATTACCGCAGCTACGTGGACTGCCATGAAAAAGTGGACGAGCTCTATCGGCACGAGGAAGAGTGGGCCACCAAAGCGATGCGTAACATCGCCAATATGGGCTATTTCTCTTCAGACAGGACGATTCAGGAATACGCGGATAAGATCTGGCATATCGATCCGGTCAGGCTGTAGAAATGCGCCCCTCATCTGGTCACGGTGAGGGGCGTTTTAAGACTCAGGATGCTAAAGACAACTCACGCTTTCCCGCATGCTGCGTCAGCCACTGGGCAACGCGGGACTGTTCATCGGCGTTCAGCCACATGCCCAGTTTGGTACGACGCCAGATAGCGTCATCCAGACGGCGTACCCACTCGTGCTCGACCAGGTAGCGCAGCTCTGCTTCGTAGAGATCGTGACCGAAGTGTTCCCCCAGCTCGCTCAGGCTCTGCGCCTCGCCAAGTACTTTCTCTGTGTTGCTGCCGTAGGTGCGGGCGTAGTGGCGCGCCAGCGCTTCGCTGATAAAGGGATAGCGACGGCGCAGCTTCGCCGCATAGTCGTCGCGATCGCCACCGATATCCCCGCCAGGCATCACGGCGTTGCGGGTCCAGGCCGGGCCGATCCCCTGGTAATAGGAGGCCAGTTTTTCCATCGCGTGCTCGGCCAGCTTGCGGTAGGTGGTTAGCTTGCCGCCGAACACCGACAGCAGCGGGGCCTGACCGTTTTCGTCATGGATATCGAGCGTGTAGTCGCGGGTGATGGCCTGCGGCGAGTCGGATTCGTCATCGCACAGCGGACGCACGCCGGAATAGGTCCAGGCGATATCGTCCCGGGTCAGCTGCTGTTTAAAGTGGCCGTTATACACCTTCAGCAGGTAGTTAATTTCGTTTTCGTCGATTTCGACGTTTTTCGGATCGCCTTTGTACTCCACGTCGGTGGTGCCGATGATGGAGAACTCATCCATCCACGGGATCACAAACACGATGCGTTTATCTTCGTTCTGCAGAATGTAGGCCTGCTTCTGCGTATGCACGCGCGGCACGACGATATGGCTACCCTTGATCAGGCGGATGCCGTACGGCGACGGCAGGTGCATTCCTTCATCGAAGAACTCTTTCACCCACGGGCCGGTGGCGTTAACCAGACCACGTGCCTGCCAGCTAAACTTCTCGCCGGTATCGATATCTTCCGCTTCCACGATCCACAGACCGTTTTCGCGACGGGCGGAAACGGCGCGGGTGCGGGTACGCACTTCGCCACCTTTACGCTCGACCATCTGGGCGTTCGCGACGACCAGTCGGGCGTCATCCACCCAGCAGTCAGAATATTCGAAACCGCGCACGATCTCCGGCTTCAGCACCGATTCTGCGCCAAAACGCAAGCCCTTCGAACCTGGCAGGCTGGTGCGTTTTCCCAGATTATCGTACATAAACAAACCGATACGGATCATCCAGGCCGGGCGCAGGTGCGGGCGATGAGGTAAACGAAAGCGCATCGGGAAGGCGATATGCGGGGCCATTTTCAGCAGCACTTCACGTTCGGCCAGCGCTTCGCTGACCAGGCGGAATTCGTAGTGCTCAAGGTAGCGCAGCCCGCCGTGGATCAGCTTTGAGCTGGCGCTGGAGGTGGCACAGGCAAGGTCCTGCGCTTCCAGCATCAGTACGGATAAACCGCGACCGGCGGCGTCCGCCGCGATCCCCGCGCCATTAATACCGCCGCCTATCACAATCAGATCTTTCGTTTCCATGCTTGCCACCTTCACACTTTCGTTAAAGCTCATAAATGCTCGTTATCGCTCATGATAGCAAAGGAATGCGCATTTGGTAACATGAAAAAAACATTTAAGGGTGATGGGTGTAACACAATGGGCGTCAGGTTCGGAAAAACGCGGGAATACCCGACCGGATACCGGTCGGGTGGGGGGCGTGGATCAATTATCGACGCTAACGGGGGATGGCTTTGCGCCGTTTATCGAGGTCTTTAATCAGGCGGTTAATGCCTTCGTCGGCGAACAGTTTTTCCAGGGAGAGGCTCAGCTTGCGCCGCCAGTTGGGATACTGATCGCTGGTGCCGGGCACGTTGACCGGCGTGGCCATATCCAGCCAGTCTTCCGGCTGCAGCCCCAGCAGGGCGCTGTTGCTGTCGGCAATATAGCGCTGCATTCCACGATTAAGGATCGGCGTCATCCTCATCCGTCCGGCATGGTGTCCGGTACGTTTCGGCAGGCAGCCATAGCGATGCAGAGCCTCGAGCAGCCCCTGTTTCGCCCGGGCGCGGTCCTCATACAAACCGCTCAGAATTGCCTTGTCCGGGTAGAGTCCCAGCGTCTCACCGAGGGCTAAATCGCCGCCTTCCCAGTAGCCGCGCAGGGTGGGCAGATCGTGGGTGGTGGCGACCGCCATTGACTGCTGTACATAGGCCTCTGGTGCGCGAAAGGTGGCCTGTGCCGTATTTTCGAAATAGAGCACCTTATAGGAGTAAACGCCGCCTTTATGCAACTTACCGACGATCTCCTCCGGGACGGTGCCCAGATCTTCGCCGATCACCATACAGCGATGGCGATGGCTTTCGAGGGCGAGGATCGCCAGTAGATCGTCCACCGGATAGTGGACATAAGCACCATAGTCGGCGGTTTCTCCGTAGGGGATCCACCACAGTCGCAGCATCGACATCACATGGTCGATCCGCAGCGCCCCGCAGTGTTGCATATTGGCGCGCAGCATCTCGATAAAGGGCGCGTAGGCCCGGGCAGCCATAATATGCGGGTCCATCGGCGGCAGGCCCCAGTTTTGACCCAGCGGGCCCAGGATATCCGGCGGCGCGCCAACGGAGGCTTTCAGGCAGTACAGCTCCCGATCGCACCAGCTCTCAGATCCGCCTTCCGCAACGCCTACCGCCAGATCGCGATATAGTCCGATCGGCATTGCCAGGCGCTGACATTCGGCCCAGCACTCGGCGAACTGAACGTGGGCCAGCCACTGGAGCCACAGATAAAAATCGATCTCGTCGGTGTGCTGCTGACAGAACTGCTGTACCTCGGGGCTATCGATCTGCTGATACGCCTCAGGCCAGACGGGCCAGCCCCAGCGTGTGGCATCTTCCTGCATCTGCCTGGCGTGCAGGGCGTCGAAGGCGGCCTGCCAGTACAGACCCTCGCCCTGACCGGTGACAAACTGGCGAAAGGTCACAACCGCGTGGTCGTCTGCCGGGCGAGAGGTGAAGCCTTTCCAGGCCAGCTGCAGCGCGTGGAGCTTGAGCTCCGTAACAATGCCGTAGTCGACCAGCTCCGCGTCCCGGGCGGATTTCAGCGTGCTGCGGGTGGCGGGTCGATCCCACCAGCGTTGTGCTTCCGCGCTGCGGCGGAAATCCTCCACAGCATTAACGTCGATATAGAGAACGTTCAGCCAGCGGCGGGAAGAGGGGCTGTAAGGGCTGGCACTCTCCGGGCTGGCGGGGTAGAGGGCGTGAATGGGGTTCAGGCCAATAAAGGCCCCGCCGCGACGAGCGATTTCCGGCAGCATCGCCCGCAGGTCGCCGAAGTCACCAATCCCCCAGTTATGCTCTGAGCGCAGGGTATAGAGCTGGATACAGGCGCCCCAGAGTTTTTGTTGCGCTTTCAGCGCCTCTGGCTCGTAACAGCGTGCCGGGGCGATAATCACCCGGCAGTGCCAGTGTTGCTCTGCCTGCGTCAGGCTCAGGTCGTGGTAGCCCTGAGCCAGACGGGCAGGGAGCGGCAGGCTTTCACCGCCGCGGATCTGCCCCTGATACTGGCGTCCTGCTTCTGTCGTCAGTCGCCAGTGAAAAAGGCCTTTGCCCGCAACCGGCAGAGACTTTTTTAGCCCCTGTCGGCACACCAGCACCGGGGGGATCGCCGCGCTGTCGTCCTTGGACGGCATATGCATCGCCGCCAGCAGACGGCGCTTTGTCTCTGCGCCGATCGACTGTGGCTTGCCGTGGGCGTTGATATAGCTGGGGCCGATCCCGGCCGCCAGCGCATCGCGGTTAAGGTTTTTGCTCTCCATAAGCCGGTCCTTAGCGTTTTGCCTGCCAGATACGTTGCTGATAATCGCGGATCGAACGGTCAGAGCTGAACATCCCGCAGCGGGCGGTATTCAGGATGGTCGCCCGGGTCCAGGCTTCCTCATCCCGGTACAGGACATCCACCCGTTTTTGCGCCTCGACATAGCCCGCAAAGTCGGCCAGCAGCAGATAGGGATCGCCGCCCTGCTTGCCGAGACTGTGCAGCATCTGGTCAAAAGCGTGTTTGTCTCCGTCGCTGTATTTTCCGCTCTCCAGCTCTTTAAGCACCGCGTCCAGCAGCTTGTCTTTCTTACGCCATTTAACCGGATCGTAGCCTTTGGCCTTCAGGGCTTTAACCTGCTCCACCGTGTTGCCGAAGATAAAGATATTCTCCTCGCCCACCTGTTCGGCGATCTCGACGTTGGCTCCGTCGAGAGTGCCAACCGTCAGCGCCCCGTTCAGGGCCAGTTTCATATTGCCGGTGCCGGAAGCCTCTTTACCGGCGGTGGAGATCTGCTCGGAAATGTCCGCCGCCGGGATCAGCATCTCGGCCGCCGAGACACAATAGTCCGGGAGGAACACCACCTTCAGCTTATCGCCCACCTGCGGGTCGTTATTGATGACCTCAGCAACCTTGTTAATTGCCAGGATAATGTTCTTCGCAAGGTAATAGCCCGGTGCGGCCTTGGCGCCGAACAGGAACACGCGCGGGACGCGGTCAGCCTGCGGATCGTCACGCAATTCTTTATACAGGGCCAGAATATGCAGCAGGTTCAGGTGCTGGCGTTTGTACTCATGCAGGCGCTTGATCTGAATATCGAAAATCGCCTGCGGGTTAATTTCAATCCCGGTGCGGGCCTTAACAAATTCAGCCAGCCGGACTTTATTCGCCTGTTTAATCTGGCGATACGCCTGGCGGAATTTTTTATCATCGGCCGATTTTTCCAGCGCAATCAGGCGGTCGAGATCGTTGGCCCACTCTTTCTTCAGGGTCTTATCCAGCAGGGCGGCGAGCTGCGGATTGCACTGCTTGATCCAGCGGCGGGGCGTAATGCCGTTGGTGACGTTATGGAACTTGTTCGGCCACAGCTGGTGGTACTCAGGGAACAGGTCTTTCACCACCAGGTCCGAGTGCAGCGCGGCCACGCCGTTCACCGCAAAGCCGCTGACCACGCACAGATTGGCCATCCGTACCTGCCTGCTGTGTACCACCGCCAGTTTCTCCCACACCGCCTTATCGCCGGGCCAGGTCTGTTTGACCTGCTCGTGGAAGCGGTCATTGATGGCGTCAATAATCTGCATATGGCGCGGGAGCAGCGCTTTGACCAGCTTCTGGTCCCAGCACTCAAGCGCTTCCGGCATCAGAGTATGGTTGGTATAGGCGAAGGTTTTGCTGGTGATGGCCCAGGCGTCGTCCCAGCTCAGTTGATGCTCGTCGAGCAGCACCCGCAGGAGTTCAGGGATGGCAATCGTCGGGTGGGTGTCGTTAAGCTGGATCACTTCGTAATCCGCCAGCTCGCTCAGCTTGCGTCCGGCCTGATGATGGCGACGCAGAATGTCCGCCACCGAGCAGGCGCACTGGAAATACTGCTGCATCAGGCGCAGTTTTTTCCCGGCGAGATGGTTGTCGTTCGGGTAGAGCACTTTGGTCAGCTTCTCTGCATCGATACCCTGGCGTTCGGCGCGCAGGAAGTCGCCGTCGTT
Source organism: Enterobacteriaceae bacterium (assembly GCA_035277345.1). Classification (GTDB taxonomy): domain Bacteria; phylum Pseudomonadota; class Gammaproteobacteria; order Enterobacterales; family Enterobacteriaceae; genus BIGb0383. Next base: position 37,774 of record DATEKR010000320.1, on the reverse strand, counting down.
AAATTTGGTCAGATCAAAAGGATGGGCGTGTTCTGCCTGCCACAGGCGCAGCGGCTGGGAGACGCCGTTACGGTAGCCGAGCACCGGGAGATCCCAGGCTTCCCCGATCAGCGTGAATTCTGGTTTCCAGTGGCCTTTGACCACCTTCCCGCCGATGCCAACCTGCACATCCAGGGCTTCGTTATGGCGGAACCAGGGATAGCTGGCGCGGTGCCAGTCGTCCGGTGCTTCCGTCTGGTGGCCGTCAACAAAAGACTGACGGAACAGACCGTACTGATAGTTCAGCCCGTAACCGGTCGCGGACTGGCCGACGGTGGCCATAGAGTCGAGGAAACAGGCCGCCAGTCGGCCAAGGCCGCCGTTGCCCAGCGCGGGATCGGTTTCTGCTTCCAGCAGGTCGCTCAGATTGATGTCCTGCGCTTTAAGCAGATCGCTAACCTGCTGATACCAGCCGAGATTCAGCAGGTTATTGCCGGTCAGACGGCCAATCAGAAATTCCATCGAGATATAGTTTACGTGGCGCTGTTTACTGACCGCAGGCTGTGCGGGCAGATCGCCGAGTAGCTCTGCCAGCGCGCCGCTCACCGCCTGCCACCACTGGCGCTGCGTCATCTCCTGCGCGGCGGATAGACCAAAGCGCTGCCACTGACGCGTCAGGGCAGCCTGAAAATGTTCGGGGTGGAAAGTCTGCTGTGACATAGGGAAATCCGGTCCTTTAGCATTAAAAAACGTTAAGGTCAGTGTGTCAGTGTGCCCGGCTGACTTCCTCATCCCGCCGGGAATTAGCCGGGGAGGAGTCACGGGGATGAGCGAGAAATGTGATCAATCCCTCTTAAAGTTAGTCGCTTACGCGAAGTGTGCGCACTCTTTCTCTCCGGCTGGCGAAGAAAATTTGCGCATGTTGATTAACAAAATGAAATCCTGTTTCTGTAAAAATTATCCCGTACGGAAAGGGACGGCGCGGCGGAATAACATTTTCCACGGGGATGGTGCGGTTATTTCTTTATTTCCAGAAAATGTCTGCCCTGGATTTTAATTTCGTCAGAAGGGTCGGCTCTTAGCGGGAACGAAAAGGCGTATCGATACAGGCCGCGTCTTGTGCCGCTTGCAGAGAATATCGAAGGAGAGAGCTAATAATTAGAAGTGTGACAGGGTGCAAATTCAGCGATACCCGAGTCGGACATAACTTGCAATAAATCGCAAACTGTCCGAACGTATTAATCATTAATTACGAAGCGCAAAAAAAATCCCGCTCTTCATCCTTCACAGTGAAGTGATTAATTATGCTGATTCCATCTAAATTAAGTCGTCCGGTGCGCCTTGACCATACCGTGGTACGCGATCGGCTCCTGGCGAAGCTCTCCGGTGCGCACAATTATCGTTTACTGCTGATCACCAGCCCGGCCGGGTACGGTAAAACCACGCTTGTCTCGCAGTGGGCGGCGGGCAGGCGTGAACTGGGGTGGTTTTCGCTGGATGAAGGCGACAATCAGCAGGAGCGTTTTGCCAGCTACCTGATCGCGGCTATCCAGCAGGCGACGGGCGGCCACTGCGCCAGTAGCGAAGTGATGGCGCAGAAGCGACAGTATGCCAGTCTGTCTTCGCTGTTTGCCCAGCTGTTTATCGAACTGGCGGCCTGGGAGCGGCCTCTCTGGCTGGTGATTGATGATTACCATCTGATTACGAATCCGGTTATCCATGATGCGATGCGCTTCTTCCTGCGTCATCAGCCGGAAAACCTGACCCTGGTCGTGCTGTCGCGCAACCTGCCTCAGCTTGGCATCGCCAATCTGCGCGTGCGCGATCAGTTGCTGGAAATCGGTAGCCAGCAGCTGGCGTTTACCCATCAGGAAGCGAAGCAATTCTTTGACCGCCGTCTGACCTCACCCATTGAAGCCACCGAAAGCAGCCGCCTGTGCGATGACGTGGCGGGCTGGGCGACGGCGCTGCAGCTGATTGCGCTCTCCGCCAGGCAAAATAGCGGGGCGGTGCAGCACTCGGCGCGCAGGCTATCCGGAATTAATGCCAGCCATCTCTCCGATTATCTGGTGGATGAAGTGCTGGATAAGGTCGATCTCCGTACCCGCCATTTTCTGCTGAAAAGCGCGCTGCTGCACTCGATGAACGATGCGCTTATCGTGCGGGTCACCGGGGAAGAGAACGGTCAGATGCGGCTGGAAGAGATTGAGCGGCAGGGCCTGTTTCTGCAGCGGATGGATGACTCCGGGGAGTGGTTCTCCTTTCATCCGTTATTCGGCAGTTTTCTGCGTCAGCGCTGTCAGTGGGAGCTGGCTCAGTCGCTGCCCGATATTCATCGTGCGGCGGCCGAGAGCTGGATGGCACAGGGGTTTCCTGGCGAAGCGATCCATCATGCGCTGGAAGCCGGAGACGGCAACATGCTGCGCGATATCCTGCTCAACCACGCCTGGGGGCTGTTTAACCATAGTGAGCTGACCCTGCTGGAGGCGTCCCTGCAGGCTCTGGAGTGGCAAAGTCTGCTGGAAAATCCGAAGCTGGTGCTGCTGCAGGCCTGGCTGATGCAGAGCCAGCATCGCTACAGCGAGGTGAACACCCTGCTGGCCCGCGCCGAGCAGGAGATGCGCGGTGAAATGGACGCCTCCCTGCACGGGGATTTTAATGCCCTGCGTGCACAGGTGGCGATCAACGACGGCGATCAGGAAGAGGCCGAGCGGCTTGCAATGGTCGCGCTGGAGACGCTGCCGGTCGCCAGCTTCTACAGCCGCATTGTGGCGACTTCCGTGCACGGAGAAGTGCTGCACTGTAAGGGGCAACTGAGCGAGTCGCTGGCGGTCATGAAGCAGACTGAAATGATGGCCCGCCGTCATGAGGTGTGGCATTACGGGCTGTGGAGCCTGATTCAGCAGAGCGAAATTCTCTTCGCTCAGGGCTTTTTGCAGGCCGCATGGGAGAGCCAGGAGAAGGCATTCCAGCTGATCCGCGAGCAGCACCTTGAGCAGCTCCCGCTGCATGAATTTTTGCTGCGGATCCGCTCCCAGCTGCTGTGGGCCTGGGCGCGGCTTGAGGACGCGGAAAGCACCGCCCGTAGCGGAATGGCGGTGCTGGAGGCCTATCAGCCTCAGCAGCAACTTCAGTGCCTGGCGCTGCTGGTGCAGGTGTCGCTGGCGCGTGGGGATCTGGATAACGCCCGCAGCCATTTGAGTCGGCTGGAAAACCTGCTCGGTAACGGCCAGTATCACAGTGACTGGGTGTCCAATGCTGATAAAGTCCGGGTGATTTACTGGCAGATGACCGGAGATCAAGCCGCAGCCGCGCAGTGGCTGCGTCAGACGCCGAAACCGGCGTTTGCTAATAACCATTTTCTGCAAAGTCAGTGGCGCAACATCGCCCGGGCGCAGATCCTGCTGGGCGAGTTTGAACCGGCGGAAATTGTGCTTGAGGAGCTGAATGAAAACGCCCGCAGCCTGCGGTTGATGAGCGACCTTAACCGCAATTTGCTGCTGCTAAATCAGCTGTACTGGCAGGCGGATCGCAAAAGTGATGCTCAGCGGGTATTGCTGGAGGCGCTGCGGCTGGCGAACCGGACCGGTTTCATCAGCCATTTTGTGATTGAGGGCGAGGCTATGGCCCAGCAGCTACGCCAGCTGATCCAGCTTAACCGGCTCCCGGAGCTGGAACAGCATCGTGCCCAGCGCATTCTGCGTGAGATTAATCAGCACCACCGGCATAAGTTCGCCCATTTTGATGAGGGGTTTGTCGAGCGTCTGCTTAATCACCCGGAAGTGCCGGAGTTGATCCGCACCAGCCCGCTGACCCAGCGCGAGTGGCAGGTGCTGGGACTTATCTATTCCGGGTACAGCAATGAACAAATTGCCGGTGAGCTGGCGGTGGCGGCCACCACCATCAAAACACATATCCGCAATCTGTATCAAAAACTGGGGGTCGCGCACCGCCAGGATGCGGTGCAGCATGCTCAGCGGCTGCTGAAAATGATGGGCTACGGGGTATAGCGGAGCCTGCGTTTTCAGGCTCCGGAAGGGATCAGCACAGCTCCAGCTGCAGGTTGTTATCGGTAATCACCTGCATTACGCCCGGCGGCGGCAGAATATCCGTGTAGACCGCGTCTACCATGCTGATGCTGCCCATATTGACCATCGCATTGCGGCCAAATTTCGAGTGATCCACAACCAGCATCACGTGGCGTGAGTTTTCAATAATCGCCCGCTTGGTGCGGACTTCGTGATAGTCAAACTCCAGCAGCGAGCCGTCGCTGTCCACGCCGCTGATCCCCAGAATGCCGAAATCCAGACGGAACTGGGAGATAAAATCCAGCGTCGCTTCGCCGATAATTCCGCCGTCGCGGCTGCGCAGTTCGCCGCCCGCCAGAATAATGCGGAAATCCTCTTTCGCCATCAGCGTGTTCGCCACGTTCAGGTTATTGGTGACAATGCGCAGGTTTGTGTGATCGAGGAGGGCATGCGCCACGGCTTCCGGGGTGGTGCCGATATCGATAAACAGGGTTGCGCCGTTGGGGATCTGGCTGGCGACCTTACGGGCGATGCGCTCTTTCTCTGCCGTCTGGGTGGCCTTACGGTCATGCCAGGAGGTGTTAACGGAGCTGGAGGGCAGCGCCGCGCCGCCGTGGTGGCGCAGGATGAGATTCTGTTCCGCCAGATCGTTGAGATCGCGGCGGATGGTCTGGGGGCTGACGGCAAACTGTTCCACCAGCTCTTCGGTACTGACATAGCCCTGCTGTTTTACGCGTTCGACAATTGCATCATGACGTTGTGTCTGTTTCATTTATTCTTTTGCATCCGTTAGCGCTTATTTTTGCTGTCAACCAGTGCCATAGCGAGCCCGACCAGCAGCCCGGTAACGTGGGCGCCATTGGCTATCGACATCCCGAACAGATCAAACCATCCAACCACTAACCATACCAGAGCAAAGGCCATCATGCCGCGCTGCAAGTAGATCCCGCTTTGCGGATCCCGCTCGCCCCTGAGCCAGACATAACCAATCAGCGCATAGACCACGCCGGACAGGCCGCCAAACCACGGGCCGCTAAATTTATGCTGAATAAATCCGCTCAGCAGGGCGCTGATAACGGTAATCACGACAAGCTTACCGCTGCCCAGCCGTTTTTCCACCGCGCCGCCGAGATACCACCACCACAGCAGATTAAACAGAATATGCATCAGGGAAAAGTGCATCAGCGCGTGGCTGAAGTAACGCCAGATATCGAGGCGCAGAGAGGGCGCGTAGGGCCAGGCCAGCCAGACCATCACTTCCTGAGCGCTGAGCGCGTTCATCAGAATGAACACCAGGATGCAGGCTGCCGCGACCAGCAGCGTCACCGGCCCGGCGCGTTCACGCAGGGTGGCGAGAAAAGGGTAGCGACGATAGTGCAGTCCTGCGTTGGTCTGGCCCGAATGCCAGCTGGCCGCCAGGTAGCGTGGGTCGGCGGGGTTTTCCAGAAAACGTGCCAGCTCGCTTTTGACCTGTTCGGCCTGGCTTTCATCCGCCAGCCAGACGTCGGTATGCGTATGCTGCTGAATGGTCAAAATAACACCCCGCGTCGCCATATAGTCGACGAACGCCTGCGCGACGCGGGGATTGGTAAAAGAGGTGATCATCAACATAAACACTTCATCCTTCAGGCTGCCTTCTGGGCTTTACATCCCGCCGTGGGCGACTTCCGCCGGGAAATGACGATGCCAGGCGTCAAAGCCGCCGTCAACACTGTAAACCCGGTCGTAGCCCTGCTCCAGCAGGTACTGAGCGGCGCCTTTGCTGCTGTTGCCGTGATAGCACATGACCAGCACCGGAGTTTCAAAGTCGGTCTGCTGCATAAAAGTGGCAAGGCTGGCGTTGGTCAGGTGGAAGGCATCCGGCATATGACCCATCGCATAGCTTTGTGGATCGCGGATATCGACCATCACCGCAGTGCCCTGAAGCAGCATCTGGTGCGCCTGCTCCACGTTAATACATTCGAACTGATCCATAGTGTCTCTTTGAGTTGATTGCAGGTGAGGATGTTGCTGCGGCAGGTTTTACCGCACCCGGCCTGTTTGCGATGAGGCCGGGTGAGGGGGACGCGACTTAGTAGTAGGAGTGCTCGCCGCGCTGGTGTTCGGTCAGATCGCGAACGCCTTTCAGCTCGGGGAATTCATTCAGCAGCTGTTTTTCGATGCCTTCTTTCAGGGTGACATCGACCATGGAGCAACCGTTACAGCCGCCACCAAACTGCAGGATGGCGTAGCCTTCATCGGTGATCTCCATCAGCGTGACCTTACCGCCGTGGCCAGCCAGCTGCGGGTTAATCTGCGCCTGCAGCATATACTCGACGCGCTCCATCAGTGGGGCATCATCGGAGACTTTGCGCATTTTAGCGTTTGGTGCTTTCAGCGTCAGCTGAGAACCCAGTTGATCGGTAACAAAGTCGATCTCTGCATCTTCCAGATACGGGGCGCTCAGTTCATCAACATAGGCGGTCAGCTGCTCAAACGGCAGCGCGGTATCGGTGGCTTCTACGGCATCCGGCGGGCAGTAGGAGACGCCGCACTCGGCGTTAGGTGTACCGGGGTTAATGACAAAAACGCGGATCTGCGTCCCTTCTTCCTGATTTGCCAGCAGTTTAGAAAAGTGCGCTTGCGCAGTATCGGAAATACGGATCATAGCAATGGCCTAATAGTTGACTATTTTACCTGGTTATAATACGCCCATCATCGAGGCTCTACAAGGTTCGACAGAGGCACCATATCTGGACAGTCGCTGCGCCCGCGCCGAGTAACAGACGCGAAATTTCCGCAACGGTGCTGCCGGTTGTGACGACATCATCCACAACAACCATATGGCGACCCCTGGGGGAAAATTCAAGTCGGAAGGCATTTTTCAGGTTACGCCGCCGTCGGGCTGCCGTCAGACGGTGCTGAATTTGTGTCGGTCGCACCCGCACGATGGCGTTTTCTGCGTACCGGCAGCCCAGCCAGTGTGCCAGCGGCCGACACAGCAGGTCGCTCTGATTAAAGCCGCGACGCCAGTGGCGACGTCTGAAGAGTGGGACGCTGAGTATCACGTCCGGACGCGCCAGCCCTGCGCTACGTCGTGTCTGTAGCCAGGCCAGCAGCAGTAGCCTCGCCAGCGCGGGAGCCAGTTCCGGCTGGCGGGAAAACTTAAAGCGGTGCAGCAGCGGGCGTAATGGCGGGGCGTAATCGCTGACGGCAATCAGCCGCTGCCACGGGGGCGGTTTTTGCAGGCAGCGCCCGCACGGCAGGTCGGTACGGCCCGCAGGTAGGCCACATCGCGGACAGAGCTGACGTGGCCGCAGCAGCGCCGCGCTACAGCGCGAGCAGACTCCCCGACGCGGCTGCGCCAGCGGCATTCGACATAGCCAGCACAAGCCCCAGGCTGTTAGCATATTGCACCTCGAAATTGATGAGTGGGAACAGTAACTGATGAATGACATCTGGTGGCAATCCAAAGGCGAAGGAAAGTGTCATCTTGTGCTGCTGCACGGATGGGGGCTGAATGCGGAAGTCTGGGATTGCATCATCGACCCACTCAGCGCGCATTTTACGCTGCATCTGGTGGATCTGCCGGGGTTTGGCCGTAGCCAGGGGTTTGGGGCGATGTCACTGGAGGCGATGGCTGACGTCGTGCTGGAGCAGGCGCCGGAACAGGCGATATGGCTCGGCTGGAGCCTGGGCGGGCTGGTCGCCAGCCAGGTCGCGTTAACGCATCCTGAGCGCGTTCAGGCCCTGGTCACGGTGGCCTCATCGCCCTGCTTTAGTGAACATGAGGGCTGGCCGGGCATTAAATCTACTGTGCTTTCGGATTTTCAGCAGCAGCTCAGCGAAGACTTCCAGCGGACCGTCGAACGTTTCCTGGCGCTGCAAACCCTGGGAACGGAAACCGCCAGGCAGGATGCACGCAGGCTGAAAAGTGCGGTGCTGGCGCTGCCGATGCCGGATACGGCGGTGCTTAACGGTGGCCTGGAGATCCTCAAAATGGCCGACCTTCGCCAGGCGCTGACGCAGCTGACAATGCCGTTCCTGCGGCTTTATGGCCGTCTTGACGGGCTGGTGCCGCGCAAAATCGTTCCGCAGCTTGATACCTTATGGCCAGCAAGCCGCTCGCGGGTGTTCGATAAAGCGGCCCACGCGCCCTTTATTTCGCATCCGCAGGCGTTTTGTGAGGCGCTGATTGAGCTGCAGGCTGACGCACATCCATAAGTGGCAAAACCAGGATTTCGCGCTAATACTTTTAGCGTTGTGTCCCGGTGATTTAAGAGAAAAGCGGGCGCAGCAGAGTAAAAATCATCTTTTCAGGAGAGAAAATCGATGAAAATCGTCAACAGGATTGTCGCGTCTCTGGTCACCGTATTGCTCTCATTCGGCGCTTTCGCCGCCGATGAGTTCCAGGAGGAAGACGCAGCGGAATCAAAAAAGCGGGTCGTTTGACCCGCTCTTGATTTATTGCAGCGCCCACCACTCCCGCAGGCAGGCTTTTCCCTGCGGGCAGCTTTTACAGCTGCCGCTGAGACAGTCGTCGGCATCTTCCCGGATACGTTTTACCTTCCCCATCGCCTCAAGGCGACAGAGCATGGCATCGATCATCGGCTGGGGCGTTTGCAGACTGATGCTGAGCTGACGCGCTTCCAGACGTCCCCACTGCGCCAGCGTATCGCGAACCTCAATTAACGATGCCATGTTTTGCTCCTTTAGTGACAGTCACCGGCCGGGCTTTCACAACAGCGGCTGGGCGGGTTGCGGGTGGCCAGCAGGTTGACGTCGACGCGGCTACGCATCCGGCGCAGGGCGCTTATCAGCACCAGGTTAAACAGCACCACGACCAGAATGCAGACCAGGCTGTACTGCGGATGCTGGCTGAAGTTAACGGTCTGATAGAAGAGCGTCGACAGGGAGTACGCAATATTCAGCCCCCACAGAATGGAGAAGCCCATCCAGCCGCGGCTGGTTTCGCGCGCTACCGCACCCATCACCGAAATGCAGGGGATGTAGAGCAGGACGAAAATCAGATAGCTGTAGGCTGCAGAGGCGCTGCCGAACTTGCTGCTCATCACGCCCATCGCCCCGGTGGCCATTTCGCCATCGCCTTTGCTGGCCTCAATCGGGTTTGCCAGTACGCTCAGGCTGAAAGTATCTTTCAGACTCTGCCAGGTTTCCTCTACGGCACTGAACAGCTCATCCTTTAGGTTAAAGGTGGCAGGATCGAACGCTTCTTCCTGAATATTCTCGGCGGTATAGAGCGTATTCAACGTACCGACGACCACCTCTTTCGCCATCGCGCCGGTGAACAGGCCGACCGTCGCCTGCCAGTGATCCTCATGAATACCGATGGGTTTCAGCAGCGGGGTGAAGACGCGACTAACCGAAGCCAGTGCCGAATCATTGATATTGTTAACAGTCTTACCGTCCAGCGAGAAGCTGTTCAGGGCGCTCAGGAAGATACTGACCACGATAATCACTTTACCCGCACGCACCACGAAGCCTTTCAGGCGCTGCCAGGTCTGCAGCAGCAGGCTTTTCAGATGCGGAACGTGATAGACCGGCAGCTCCATAACGAACGGGGAAGCTTCGCCGCGCATAATAGTATGTTTAAGCATCAGGCCGGTCAGTACCGCCATGACGATCCCCAGTACGTACAGGGAGAAGACCGCCAGCGCACCCTGCTGGCCAAAGAAAGCGGCGGCAAAGACGGCAAAAATTGCCAGTCGTGCTCCGCAGGACATAAAGGGGGCCATCATAATGGTCATCAGGCGTTCGCGCGGCGCATCCAGGGTTCGCGCGCCCATCACCGAGGGTACGTTGCAACCAAAGCCGACAATCAGCGGGACAAAAGATTTTCCCGGCAGACCCAGAGACTGCATCAGGCGGTCCATCACAAACGCCGCCCGCGCCATATAGCCGGAATCTTCAAGGAAGGAGAGGAACAGATACATCATGCCGATTTGCGGCACCAGCGGCAGAACGGTGTTGATACCGCCACCCAGCCCCTGGGCAAGGAAGATCGTCAGCCATTCCGGAAGATGCAACTGGTGACCGAGCCACTGGATACCGTGGACAAAAATCGCCACCGACCCGACATCGAAGAGTGGCTGTAGCGCGCCACCGATGTTAATGGCCAGCAGAAACATCACGTACATCACCAGAAGGAAGACCGGCAGGCCGAGGAAGCGATTAATCACCACTTTGTCTATCGCGGTAGTCAGCCTGCTTGGCTCTGCGGTGAGGGTATTGCTGACGACGTCGCAGATAGCGGCGATGCTTTGATAGCGCGCATCGGCGATATGCAGAGCGGGATCGTCAATTTCCTTGCTCAGTCGTTGCAGCGCGGCGGGCAGGCTCTGGGTAGTGTCGCCAGCCCAGTCGCGGCTGTAGATATCCCCGTCGAGCATTTGCAGCCCCAGCCAGCGGCGCTGCTTAAGGGGCAGCTCCGGTGACATGGCATCGGCCAGGGCACTGGCTTCGCGCAGCAGCGGCTGCGCGTAGTGCACCAGTTCGATATCGTCGTTAGCCTGATGACGGTCAATCGCCAGTTTCAGAGCGTCAATACCGCGACCACGCGTCGACACCAGCGGAACCACCGGGCAGCCCAGGCGGTGAGCCAGTGCGTCGATGTCGATACGGATATGCTGCTTCTCGGCGATATCGAGCATGTTCAGCGCCACGATGCAGGGAATACCCAGCTCCAGCAGCTGCAGCGTCAGATAGAGGTTACGCTCAAGGTTGGAGGCATCCACCACGTTAATCAGCATATTGGCGTCGCCGCTCAGGATCGCGTGGCAGGCGATCTGTTCATCGAGAGACGTTTGCGATGAAATCGTAGTCAGGGAATAGGTGCCTGGCAGGTCAACCAGGGTTATTTGGTGGTCGGTGGTGGTAAAAGTGCCTTCTTTACGCTCAACCGTGACGCCAGCCCAGTTGCCTACGCGCTGTCGCGCACCGGTTAATTGGTTGAATAACGTTGTCTTGCCAGAATTAGGATTGCCAATTAAACCAAGGGTTAATTTTTTCATTTTTAAATCACCGTCTCAGGCTTTTTTTAATGTGAAACCGATTCCACTTCTAATAGCGCCAGATCTTTTTTACGTAATACCAGATTTACGCGTCGGGTTTCGATATGCACCGGATCGCCCAGAGGCGCAACGCGGACGACATTAAATGAGGAGCCGGGCAGCATGCCCAGTGAAAGCAGCTTCTGGCGGTATGCCGGGCTGATTTCACGCGAAAATCCGGTAATTTTCCACGTACTGTCAGGAGTAAATTGCATAAGGCCTACTTTAGTTTCATTAGCCTGGACATTTTCATCCGCCGTGCGGTTGATGAAGCCTGGAGATGAAGGAAGGGATAATAATTCACCTGTGGGACAATAATAATGAGAATGGTTTTTATCTTCAATCAACAAAAGTTGAACAGCGGCGTGGACGGAGATGAATTAATGCCTGGATTGATATTTCTCAATAAAAGACGGTGTTTCTTAAGGTTGTTTAATAATTGACGCAGTTGTTAATAAACTGATAATTATTAATTGGCAGAGGGAGTTATCTATTTAAGTGTTATTTAAGACTGCGAGTTAGTTATTTGCTTCTTTATTCCTGCCCCCGTCGTACGACGAGGGCAGGCGGGAAAAACTAGCGTTTTTTACCCATGGCGGCCGCCAGTGCATCCATCATTGCACTGTTGCCCGCCGTCTGCGTATCGCGCCCGCGTGGTTTGGCCGCTTTCGCCGCCGGGCGGCTGTTCTGTTCGCGCTGGCCGCCGGAACGACGGCTGTTGCTCTCGCCGGGCTGTTCGTCGAGGCGCATGGTTAAAGCAATACGCTTACGCTGTAGATCGACTTCCATCACCTTCACTTTAACGATATCGCCTGCTTTCACCACCGTATGCGGATCTTCAACGAACTTATCCGCCAGGGAGGAGATATGCACCAGCCCGTCCTGATGGACGCCGATATCGACGAAAGCACCGAAGTTGGTGACGTTGGTGACCGCGCCTTCGAGGATCATCCCCGGGAGCAGATCGTTCATCGTCTCCACGCCGTCAGCGAACTGCGCGGTTTTAAACTCGGGACGTGGGTCGCGGCCCGGTTTCTCCAGCTCTTTAATAATGTCGGTCACCGTCGGCACGCCGAAACGCTCGTCGGTAAAGTCCGAGGCTTTAATGCCCTTCAGCCCGCCGCTGTTGCCCATCAGGTCGCGAAGCGACTGCTGAGTGGCGGCCAGAATACGCTCGACAACCGGATAGGCTTCCGGGTGAACGGTTGAGGCATCCAGCGGGTTATCGCCGTGGTTAATGCGCAGGAACCCGGCGCACTGCTCAAAGGCTTTCGGCCCCAGACGGCTGACTTTCAGCAACTGCTGGCGATCGTTAAACTGGCCGTTCTCGTCACGCCAGGCAACGATATTCTGCGCCATCATGCGGGTTAAACCGGCGACGCGGGTCAACAGCGGGATAGAGGCCGTGTTGAGATCGACGCCGACGGCGTTCACGCAGTCTTCCACCACCGCATCCAGTTTACGCGCCAGCTGGCTCTGGCTGACGTCATGCTGGTACTGGCCGACACCGATGGATTTCGGATCGATTTTGACCAGCTCCGCCAGCGGATCCTGCAGACGACGGGCAATCGACACCGCGCCACGCAAGGAAACATCCAGATCCGGGAATTCCAGTGCCGCCAGCTCGGAGGCTGAGTAGACGGAAGCCCCGGCTTCGCTGACGATCACTTTCTGGGCAACAATTTGCGGGAACTGTTTCTGCACGTCGAGGAAGAAGCGCTCGGTTTCACGGGAGGCGGTACCGTTGCCGATAGCCACCAGCTCAACCTTGTATTTCTCGCACAGCGCGGCGACGGCGACGGCCGCTTTTGCCGCCTGGCCCGTATGCGGGTAAATAGTGTCGGTGGCGACCAGCTTGCCGGTCGCATCGACGACCGCGACCTTCACGCCGGTACGCAGGCCTGGATCCAGGCCCATGGTGGCGCGCAGGCCAGCCGGTGCTGCCATCAGCAGGTCGTGCAGGTTGCGGGCGAAGACGTTGATGGCTTCATCTTCCGCACGCTCGCGCACGGTGCTCATCAGCTCGGTTTCCAGATGCATCAGCACCTTGATACGCCAGGTCCAGCTCACCACGGCACGCCGCCAGCTGTCCGCCGGGGCATTATTCAGCCGCAGGCTGAGGTGGTCGATAATAATCTGCTCGCAGTGGCTCTCTTTCGGCGGCTCGTCAAACTGCGGGTCGGCGTTCAGCGCCAGCTGCAGAATGCCTTCGTTACGGCCACGGAACATGGCCAGGGCGCGGTGGGAGGGCGTGGTAGCAATCGGCTCATGGTGATCGAAGTAGTCGCGGAATTTAGCGCCTTCTTCCTCTTTGCCGCTGACCACGGTGGCAACCAGATGCGCATTTTTCCACAGATAGTCACGCACGCGGGAGAGCAGCACGGCGTCTTCCGCAAAGCGTTCCATCAGGATGTAACGGGCGCCGTCGAGAGCCGCTTTGCTGTCGGCCACGCCGTTTTCGCTATTGATATACTTTGCCGCTTCCGTTTCCGGGTCATGGGATGGCTCGTTCCACAGCAGATCCGCCAGTGGCTCAAGACCTGCTTCAATGGCGATCTGCCCGCGAGTGCGGCGTTTCTGTTTATAGGGCAGGTAGAGATCTTCAAGCTCGGTTTTGCTGAGCGTACCAGCAATGGCGCTGGCCAGCGCGTCGGTCAGCTTACCCTGCTCATTGATCGATTTGAGAATGGTTTGACGCCTGTCCTCAAGTTCACGCAGATAGCCCAGTCGGGTTTCCAGCTGACGCAGCTGCGTGTCGTCCAGACCGCCGGTGACTTCCTTACGATAGCGTGCGATAAACGGCACGGTGTTCCCTTCATCAAGCAGGCGAACGGCAGATTCTACCTGTTCTGCTCTGGCCTGAAGTTCACCCGCAATAATGCGGCAGAGCGAATCATTCATCATGGCTTGGTTTCATCTTTAGGGTCAAAAATCAGGGGATAGTTATACGGACTGACCGGCAAAAATACCAGCCGTTGGCCGCATTCCCGGAGTGTTCCTGATGGGCTATTTCACATAGTCGATGGTGTTCACATACCAGCTGGCTTCGCCGCCAGGTGTCTGCACGACGGCCAGGTCTCCGACCTCTTTTTTCAGCAGCGCCCGCGCCATCGGGGAATCGATGGAGATGTAATCGTTACGACCGAAAATTTCATCGTAGCCAACGATACGAAAGCGTTTGAGGTCGCCGTCGTCATTTTCGATCTCCACCCAGGCACCGAAGAACACTTTGCCCTCCTGCTGCGGCGAGTAATCGACGATCTTCAAATGTTCCAGGCATTTGGTGAGGTAGCGAACGCGGCGATCGATTTCACGCAGGCGTTTTTTGTTGTACTGGTAATCAGCGTTTTCGCTGCGGTCGCCGAGGCTGGCGGCCCAGGTCACTTTTTTAGTGACTTCAGGACGCTCTTCGCGCCAGAGATAATCCATCTCTTTCTTCAGTTTTTCGTACCCTTCGCGGGTAATCAGGGGCGTTTTCATTGTGTCGTTTTACCTTTCGGCATCCTGCGATCGCCTGTGATGCATTTCGCATGATAATACCGACAGAATAAGTAAGATGTCATATGATTAAATGTGTAGTTAACCTGCTGTAAAATATGCTTTGTAACAATTTAGCCTGTATGTTCACCAGATTTAGCTGGTGGCTGGCCCGGGCTTTTTTAGAATACTCACTTACGATGTAGTGAACCTGTGGGAGTATCAACAATGCAAGAGAATTATAAGATTCTGGTGGTCGATGACGACATGCGTCTGCGTGCGCTGCTGGAGCGTTATCTCACCGAGCAGGGCTTCCAGGTTCGTAGCGTAGCCAATGCTGAACAGATGGACCGCCTGCTGACGCGTGAGTCTTTCCATCTGATGGTGCTGGACCTGATGCTGCCTGGCGAAGATGGCCTCTCAATCTGCCGCCGTCTGCGCAGCCAGAGCAACCCGATGCCGATCATTATGGTCACGGCGAAAGGGGAAGAAGTTGACCGTATCGTGGGCCTGGAAATCGGTGCCGACGACTACATTCCTAAGCCGTTTAACCCGCGTGAGCTGCTGGCGCGTATCCGTGCCGTGCTGCGTCGTCAGGCGAATGAGCTGCCCGGCGCCCCGTCACAGGAAGAAGCGGTTATCGCCTTCGGTAAGTTCAAGCTGAACCTCGGCACCCGCGAAATGTTCCGTGAAGATGAGCCGATGCCGTTGACCAGCGGTGAATTCGCCGTGCTGAAGGCGCTGGTGAGCCACCCGCGTGAGCCGCTTTCCCGCGATAAGCTGATGAACCTTGCCCGCGGTCGCGAGTACTCCGCGATGGAGCGCTCCATCGACGTGCAGATCTCCCGTTTGCGTCGAATGGTGGAAGAAGATCCGGCTCATCCGCGCTATATCCAGACCGTATGGGGCCTGGGTTACGTCTTTGTCCCGGACGGCGCTAAAGCATGAGTCGAATGCGTTTCTCGCCGCGAAGTTCGTTTGCCCGCACCCTGCTGCTGATCGTCACCCTGCTGTTTGTCAGCCTGGTGACGACCTACCTGGTGGTGCTGAACTTTGCGATTTTGCCCAGCCTCCAGCAGTTTAATAAGGTTCTGGCCTACGAAGTCCGTATGCTGATGACCGATAAACTCCAGCTGGAAGACGGCACGCAGCTGGTGGTTCCACCTGCGTTTCGCCGCGAAATTTATCGCGAGCTGGGCATCTCCCTCTATTCCGATGAGGCGGCGGAAGACGCAGGCCTGCGCTGGGCGCAGCATTATGAATTTTTAAGTCAGCAGATGGCGCAGCAGCTTGGCGGCCCGACGGAAGTGCGCGTCGAGGTTAATAAAAGTTCGCCGGTTGTCTGGCTGAAGACCTGGCTGTCGCCGAATATCTGGGTGCGGGTGCCGCTGACGGAGATTCACCAGGGCGACTTCTCGCCGCTGTTCCGCTATACCCTGGCGATTATGCTGCTGGCGATAGGCGGCGCCTGGCTGTTTATCCGTATCCAGAACCGACCGCTTGTAGACCTCGAACATGCGGCGCTACAGGTTGGGCGGGGTATTATTCCGCCGCCGCTGCGTGAATACGGCGCGTCGGAGGTACGCTCGGTGACCCGGGCGTTTAACCATATGGCCGCCGGGGTAAAACAGCTGGCGGACGATCGCACCCTGCTGATGGCGGGGGTCAGCCACGATCTCCGTACGCCGCTGACGCGTATTCGTCTGGCGACGGAAATGATGGGTGAAGAAGATGGCTATCTTGCCGAATCCATCAATAAAGATATCGAAGAGTGCAACGCCATCATTGAGCAGTTTATCGACTACCTGCGCACCGGGCAGGAGATGCCAATGGAACTGGCCGACCTGAATGCGATTCTTGGCGAGGTGGTAGCCTCCGAAAGTGGCTATGAACGTGAGATAGAAACCGGCCTGCAGTCGGGGGATATCCTGCTGCGTATGCACCCGCTCTCCATCAAGCGTGCCGTCGCCAATATGGTGGTTAACGCCGCCCGCTACGGCAACGGCTGGATTAAGGTGAGCAGCGGCAGCGAGCCAAACCGCGCCTGGTTCCAGGTTGAAGATGATGGTCCCGGCATTCAACCTGAGCAGCGTCAGCATCTGTTCCAGCCGTTTGTGCGTGGCGACAGCGCCCGCAGCACCAGCGGCACCGGTCTGGGTCTGGCGATAGTTCAGCGTATTATTGATAATCACAACGGCCTGCTGGAAATCGGCACCAGCGAACGCGGCGGGCTGTGTATTCGCGCCTGGCTACCGGTTCCGGTAAACCGCACACCGGCGCTGCCGAAAAGCAGCGTGACGAAAGAGAGTTAAAACACGGGACACAGTTTAGCGCTTCTTTAATGGTGGTAGAGGGTCAAACACCATCAAAGAGGAAATCCAGTGCAGCTTTTATCGTGTCGCGCTGGTTTATAACGCTGCACATTCAACAGATAAGGTCTTGCTTTTACGTTGCCGGTGTTTCTGTAAACGGTAAATTGCATTGTCAAAACGTCCTGTATTCGTCCGAAAGCAGTCCATCTTCTTCTGCGCGTTTATCCAGATATTCCAGGGCTTCTGCATTATCTCGTTGCCAGCGCGCAGCCTCGATTTGTTTCAATTCGCCCCTCAGCGCGGAATCCAGCGTTCTGGATAAGTTTATTCCTGCAGCCTTTGCCTGACGTACCAGCGCTGGTTCAAGTGTCACGCTAACATTCTGTTTACGCCGGGATGAAGCTATCGCTGTGTTTGCCATGTTTGCCTCCACTACACGTGTTTTTACATGTGTAGTACACGCAGCATTGAATACGCACACCATTTATTCAGACCAGAAGGGTCATGGCAAAATGCCATGACCCTTCGGATGGGGCATCAGTAAAATTTACAGCTTCGGCCCCGCCTTCACCAGCGCCGCGCCTGCAGACGTGTCGGTGTACTTCTCAAAGTTATCGCTAAATAACCTTGCCAGCTGGGTTGCTTTCTCCTGCCACTGCTCCCGTCCTGCGTAGGTATTGCGCGGGTCGAGGATATGCGTATCCACGCCAGGCAGCGCCGTCGGGATCGCCAGGTCGAAGATTGGCAGCGTGAAGGTTTCGGCGTTATCCAGTGAGCCGTCGAGGATTGCGTCAATAATAGCGCGGGTATCCTTGATGGAGATACGTTTGCCGGTACCGTTCCAGCCGGTATTCACCAGATATGCCTGAGCCCCGGATGCCTGCATCCGCTTCACCAGCACTTCCGCATACTGTGTCGGATGCAGCGTAAGGAAGGCTGCGCCGAAGCAGGCGGAGAAGGTGGGCGTCGGTTCGGTTACGCCGCGTTCGGTTCCCGCCAGTTTAGCGGTAAAGCCTGACAGGAAGTGATACTGCGTCTGGATGGCGGTCAGACGTGAAACCGGCGGCAGTACACCGAAGGCATCCGCCGTCAGGAAGATCACTTTAGTGGCGTGCCCGGCTTTTGACACCGGCTTCACGATGTTCCCGATGTGGTAAATCGGATAGGAAACGCGGGTATTCTCCGTCTTGCTGCCGTCGTCGAAATCCACGCTGCCATCGGCGAGGATGGTGACGTTTTCCAGCAGCGCATCGCGGCGGATGGCGTGGTAAATATCCGGCTCGGCCTCTTCCGACAGCTTAATGGTTTTCGCATAGCAGCCGCCTTCGAAGTTAAACACGCCGTCGTCATCCCAGCCATGTTCGTCATCGCCGATAAGACGGCGCTTCGGATCGGTGGAGAGGGTGGTCTTGCCGGTGCCGGAGAGGCCGAAGAACACCGCCACGTCGCCTTTTTCCCCGACGTTAGCCGAGCAGTGCATCGACGCAATGCCGCGCAGCGGCAGCAGGTAGTTCATGATAGAGAACATACCCTTCTTCATTTCCCCGCCGTACCAGGTGCCGCCGATGAGCTGGATGCGCTCGGTCAGGTTAAACGCCACGAAGTTTTCGGAATTCAGCCCCTGCTCCTGCCACTGAGGGTTGGTGCACTTCGCGCCGTTCATCACGATAAAATCGGGCTTGAAGGTGGCCAGCTCTTCCTCAGAAGGACGGATAAACATGTTTTTGACGAAGTGAGCCTGCCAGGCCACTTCGGTAACAAAACGTACAGACAGACGGGTATCGGCGTTAGCGCCACAGTAAGCATCGATAATAAACAAGCGCTTGCCTGAAAGCTGCCGGGTAACGATACCTTTCAAATGCTTCCAGGTATCAGGGGAGAGCGGTTTGTTGTCGTTCTTGCCTTTGCCTTTGTCGGACCACCAGACGGTATCGCGGGTGGTGTCATCCCGAACAATGTATTTATCTTTCGGCGAACGGCCGGTAAAGATACCGGTATCGACGGCAATGGCACCCAGATCGGTTTCCATGCCCCGCTCGTAGCCTTCCAGGTCCGGATTAATCTCCTCCTGGTAGAGCGTATCGTAGTCGGGGTTGTAGACGATCTCCTGCACGTCGTGAATTCCATAAGCCTCGAGATCCTGCGGGGTTAACTTATTAACACGCATATCACTGCTCCTTAGCCAAGATGTACTGCCTGAAATTGTAGGGTTTTACCAGGGTGATTAACCGCGACGAGGCTCATAGATTTACGTATCAGCAACGCGCTCATTTACGGAAAATACTGTGAATCGCATCACGAACGGGTGCAGATTATGGCAGGAACTGGCGATGACTTGTGGGAAATGTTCTTAATTCGTTAAAAGGCGGCATAAAAAACTGAAATAATGTGAGTGTAATCGCTTAACTATGAAATTCAGTTTCGTAATACTTTCACGGCACAGGATCTGTATCAGGGCAGGAAGGGCATAAAAAAGCGCCGCCGGATGGCAGCGCCTGAAATACAGAACAGGAATTAGTGAACCTGGGGGTCCGCCGGAGAGGCGTTGTTACGGATTTCAGCAATATCCATCGCATTAAACACATAATGGCTACCGCAGTAATCGCAGTGCATATCAATTTCACCTTCTTCCGCGATAATGCTGTCGATCTCTTCATCGGGTAGTGTTTTCAGCGCGTCCGCACAGCGTTCGTGTGAGCAGGTACATTTAAACTCCACGTCCTGCGGATCGTACAGGGTGACTTCTTCTTCGTGATACAGACGCCACAGGACGTCGGTCGCCGAGAGGGTGAACAGCTCTTCCGCTTTGATGGTTTCGGTCAGCGTCGCCAGGTGCTCAAAGTCCTGCGTTTGTGCGTTCTGTGCCGGCATCACCTGCAGCAGCATTCCGCCTGCGGCAGGCTTGCCGTCAACGTCGCCGGTACGGATGAACAGGCGCGTCGGCAGCTGTTCGGAGCGCATAAAGTAATCTTCCAGGCAGGCAGCGAGGGTATCGCCCTCCAGACCGACCACGCCCTGATAACGTTCGCCTTCTTCCGGCGTAATGGTGATCACCAGATAACCGTTGCCAACCAGTGTCTTGAGGTCGGCATTCTCGGGTACATCGCCCTGAACGCGGGCCACGCCGCGCATCTGCTGATGGTTATTGCCGTTGATCACCGCCAGCGTCATCGGGCCATCGCCCTGCAGCTGAACGGTAATATCACCGGCGAATTTCAGCGTCGCGGTCAACAGGCTGGTCGCAACCAGCAACTCGCCAAGAATGTTTTTAACCGGCTGCGGATAGCTGTGGTTTTCCAGAATCTGTTTCCAGGTTTCCGATATCGTCACCAGTTCGCCGCGTACAGCATAGTTTTCAAACAGATAGCGATGTAATTGATCGTGTTGAGTCATAATTTTCTCTCTTGCGGGAACCGGCGATTACTCGCGCTCGCCGTGTTTAAATTTCATCAGGTCGCGGCGTTCTTTTTTATCCGGTCGCCTGTCGGGGTGCGGCATGGTCAGGGCATTGAGCTTGCGCGCCTGGGCCATTTTTTCACGCTTCTCGATACTTTCCAGCGTCTCTTCATACAATGCCGTGGCTTCGTTAGCGGGTCTGCGCTGTTCGCTGATACCGACAATCACTACGGTGCGGTCGTCATTGCCCTGGCGCAACGTGAGTACGGCGTTCAGTTCAACGGCCTTGCCGGGTTTACTGCGCTGGCCGTTGTAATGCACTTTGCCGCCTTCAACCATTTCACGAGCCAGCGCGCGCGTTTTATAAAAACGCGCCGCCCAGAGCCATTTATCCAGCCGTACCGCCTGATCCTGCTTCTCTTTCATGATCTCTCCTTCACGACAGATGCTGTATAAGGCGACGGTAGTCATTCAGGGCCGGGTGACGCTTGTAGCATTTATCCGCCAGGCCGGAATCCGGGTTGGCTACGCCAAGGCAGTAGCGAATACCAAACTGCGTGGCGGCGTCGAGAATCGCTTCACTGTCGTCAATAAACAGCGTGCGCTGTGGGTCAAGTCCTGTCTCGTCAGCCACGGCCTGCCAGAGCCGCTGATCCTCTTTCGGATAACCAAATGTATGGGTGGAAAGTAATAAATCAAGGTGTGAGGCCAGACCGGTGTGCTCAAGCTTCACGGCGAGATTATGCGGATGAGCATTGGTCAGCAAAATCCGCCGCTTCCCACAGGTGTTAAGCGCATCCAGAAAGGGGACCGTATCGTCGCGCAGAGCGGCCCGTGGTCCCTGCTCGGTGGTCATCGCACGAATATCCAGGTCCAGGTATTCGCTCCAGTAATCCAGACAGTACCAGTTTAGCGTATGCTGCACGGCCTGATACTGCTGACTGATATATTCCTGTGCTGCCTGTGGGCTAATACCCCGCGCAGCACCGAAGGTTTCCGGGACCAGTTTTTGCCAGAAGAAGTTATCAAACGCGAGATCGAGTAGCGTGCCGTCCATATCCAGCAGGACGGTATCGACCGCCTGCCAGTCAATGTCAAAATGCATAAGAGTCCCCGGCCAGAAGAAATGCGCGACAGATTAGCACAACCCGTCGCGTTGTGGCTTACATCAGATTATCCGGGGAGGGGATCAGGACCGGGTTGATGCAGCTGGCGTAGTATTTCTGGATTTCGGCGATACGCGAACGGTGGCGCAGATAGCGTCTGAAGGCCTGAACGCCGTTATAGAGGGCGCATACTACCATCGCCGCCATCAGGAGCGCGGTGCCAAGATAGCGCCACAGCTGGGCGTTATTGGGGATGCCATGCAGGCTGATATGCTTCGTTCCGTTGGCGTCGGTATACAGATTGGTGACAATCCCTTCGGCGCTGAACGGCGTATGCATGAGCATTTCTGCCAGCCGCTGGAATTCGTTCCACTGCTCGTGGGCCGGGTAGTCATAGAGACTGATGGCCGGCCATGGCTGAGATACCAGATCGCTACCTTCATCGCTGCTGATCAGGAATCCGCCCGGTGCCGGACTATTCAGCGCCTGTGCCGCACGCGTCGTTTCACGCATGACGAAAGGCGCGGTGGAGGTGGTCACCAGATTGTCCAGCGATTCGGCGCTGACCGGTCGCAGGATCACACTCATCCCGCCCAGTTTGCCGGTGCCGGCACGCTGGGTCAGCGTTTTCCAGTCTTTGGTGTTGCCGAGGTTGACCAGCGCATTTTTTAGCCGCAGGCAGTCGTCTTCAGCCGAGCATAGCTCCTGGGTTTTCAGGACGATATCGGTGAAGTCATTCAGCAGGACCATCTCCTGCTTCTTGACCGTTGAGCGCAGGACCGGGTTAATACGTGCGTCTTCTGCTTCTGTGGGGTGCAGCTGGCGATTGACCGTCTGAGCCAGTGCGGTAGCTTTGGTGACGGTATCGGATTCCGGCAGCGGCAGGGAAGGCGCATCATTCCAGACGATCTGCGAACAGTCGAATGGCGCGAAGGCCGAGCCTGAGCGCGTGTTCCAGTTGGTGGTGGTATGGATGTTACACATACCAGATCCCTGCAGGCGCAGGGTATCCCCAACGCGGACACCAGCCTTCTCGAGCTGCGCCACGCTGGTGGCTTCCACCGTTTGTGCGCCCTTGAGCCAGGAAAGTGAAAACTTCAGCGGCATATCCAGCGGAACGGTAATCAGCAGCATAAGGATGACCAACAGGGCCCCTGAGGCGATAGCCAGGCTGCGCATCCAGTGCTGGAGCGGAAAGTTTTTGACTTCATCGTGCAGAGACAGAAAACGGCCCTGGCGGACAACGTGGCGATCGAGATAAATATCGACATCGGTCTGCTGCCCCAGATCCTGGGTAATAAACGGCTGCCAGTGGCGGGGATAAATCAGATCGATAATGCCGAGTGAAATATTATTGATATGTTCCTGATTATTCTCGCCGAACAGCCCCCAGCGCTTTGGCGTCCCGCGAAGACAGTGAATTTCGCGCAGCGTATTTTTTACCGGCGAGGCGAAAATGCCCCACAGCCCGGCGGCCAGCATCAGGGTAGCCGCAACCGCCAGCCAGGGAACAAACACTTCCGGCGCGACCAGGCAGAAAAACAGCAGCAGGAAGGCCGAGACCATCAGCAGAGCTTCACGCAGCCCATCCGGGCGGGTCAGAGCATGCTCTTCGTGGGTTTCCTGGCGGATATTGAGCAGTTCAATTTGTTCGCTTTCTTCGCCGCGAATAGAAGCCTGCGTTGGGGAAGTCAGCTCCAGCGCGTAGCCGCGAGCTTCGTGCTCATCAGCATTAAGGGTGTGGCCATTGAGTGAAATCACCAGCGGCAGCGTATCAGTCTGGATCAGTTCGACGCTGTTTTCATCGGTGATGTACTGCTCCCAGAATGGCGGGAGATGGACTTCAACCGAATCCAGGTAATAGCGCCATTTATTGGGGGCGTCTGTGGTTATCCCGTAGCGGGTAATGGAGCGGGTAACGGCCAGCACAATGTTGCTCTGGGCGTTGAGCGTCAGAGCGACCGGCGGCACGCTGGCACCGGATGCCGGTACCTGGAGCAGGTTGCTCAGGGTATCGAGGTAGTTTTCTACGGCGCTGCGTTCTTCAGGGGTGAGCTTACGGGTAGTGGCACCGCTAAAAGCGTGAAGCAGTGGTAGCCGAAGCCGCTGGCTGGTTCTGAATCGGTACAACCATCCTGCAAGCAACGCGCAAGCCAGCATAGCAGCGAAAATAATTAAAAAGGTGCCCATGCTCTTTCCATCTCTTTCATACAGGTGTCGTCGGTTGCACATTTACCGCGAACTAAAGTCAACGTGATCCCGTAGATAGCTATCGGCACGCCTGGTAGTGAACTTGAGTTTTTTATACATGAATACAGCAAGCGCACAAAGCGTAGCAAAACATAATGCGGCGGAGTATCAGTAAATTCCTGGTTTTATTTCAATGTCTTGACTTTTTGTCTGAAATGAGAGAATGGATTTATTCGGTTGCAAGAATGTAAATGGGATGCAATTCGCATTGCTCTCACAGTGCTGGATGTCGCACAATGTTGCCAGTTTTCACTGCATAGATCCCATCACGATGAGCAAATCATTAAAAAAACCGATTATTCTCAATGTTGAAACCGTGGCGCGTTCGCGGCTGTTCAACGTGGAAAGCGTGGATCTTGAGTTCAGCAACGGTGTACGGCGGGTCTACGAGCGGATGCGTCCTTCTACCCGTGAAGCCGTGATGATTGTGCCGATTATCGACGATCATCTGATCTTAATTCGCGAATACGCGGTGGGAACTGAATCCTACGAGCTGGGCTTTACTAAAGGGCTGATTGACCCGGGTGAAACGATCCATGAGGCGGCGAACCGCGAGCTCAAAGAGGAAGTGGGGTTTGGTGCCCGTTCACTGACCTTTATCAAAAAGCTGAGCATGGCCCCGTCTTACTTCTCCAGCAAAATGAATATTCTGATTGCGGAAGATCTCTACCCTGAATCACTGGAGGGCGATGAGCCTGAGCCGCTGGTGCAGGAGCGCTGGCCGTTGAAGCATCTGATGGACTTGCTTGAGGATCCAGACTTTAGCGAGGCGCGAAACGTCAGCGCACTGTTCCTGGTTCGCGAATGGCTGAAAATGCAGGGCAGGCTGTAATTCACCCGCGTGAATAACGGACAAAGAAAAGGGCGCTTTCGCGCCCTTTTTTGATCAGAAGAGTTCGTGCGTTTCACCGTTATCGATAAGGGTGGTTCCCACCTCATGCACGGCCTGCTGAGTGGGCTGCGTGCCTTCGATAAAGTACTCGGCGCGGCTGTTGCCGCCGTTCGCCAACTGGCCGGTACTGCGGTCGATATTGACCGTAACAACGCCAGGCGGCGGCGTGAGCGGCTGCTCCGGTACGCCCGTCAGAACAACTTTCATAAAGGCATCCCAGGCAGGCTGCGCGCTCTTGGCGCCGCCTTCATAGCCGGAGATCTGGTCTTTGATCGCGCCGGATGCTGTGGTTCGTCCCAGATCGCGACGGTGATCGTCAAAGCCGATCCACACGGAGGTCACGACGCCAGGGCCGTAGCCGGAGAACCATGCGTCTTTCGAGCTGTTGGTGGTGCCGGTTTTGCCGCCGACATCCTGACGTTTCAGATCGCGGCCTGCGCGCCAGCCCGTACCCTGCCAGCCCGGTTCGCCGAACACGTTACTGTTTAGTGCACTTTTGATCAGGAACGCCAGCGGGGTGTTCACGACGTGCGGGGCATACTCCTGCGCGCCAGTTTGTGCCACCAGATTCTGGTTAGCCTGCTCCAGGCTCGGCATCGGTACGCTGGCATTACGCTGTTCCTGCGACATGGCCACGTCTTCCATATTCCTGTTTTCCAGCACGTCGGCTTTCTGTGTCTCGCCGTAAATCACCGGAATATCGCAATCGGCACAGGCAATTTTCGGCCGTGCTTCGAACAGGACGCCGCCCTGATCGTTTTCGATCTTAGCGATGAAGTAAGGATCGATCAGGAAGCCGCCGTTCGCCATTACCGAATAGCCGCGTGCGACCTGCAGTGGCGTAAAGGAGGCTGAACCAAGCGCCAGCGATTCCGTGTGCACAATATTCTGTGCCGGGAAGCCGAAGCGTTGCAGATATTCCGCCGCGTAATCGACGCCCATCGCACGCATCGCACGCACCATCACCACGTTTTTCGACTGACCCAGCCCCTGACGCAGACGAATCGGACCGGCATATTCAGCCGGTGAGTTTTTCGGCTGCCAGTCGGAACCGGCCCCGGCATCCCAGCGGGAGATAGGCACGTCATTGAGAATACTTGCCAGCGTCAGGCCTTTATCCATCGCGGCGGTATACAGGAACGGCTTGATGTTAGAGCCGACCTGACGCAGTGCCTGGGTGGCGCGGTTAAACTTGCTCTGATTGAAATCAAAGCCGCCCACCAGCGCAATAATGGCGCCATTCTGCGGGTTGATTGACACCAGCGCCGAGTTGACGTCCGGCACCTGTGCCAGCCACCAGCTATCGCCGACCTGACGTACCCAGACCTGCTGTCCGGCCTGCACCGCGTCCGTTACCCGGCGTGGCGTTGCTCCCTGCTGGGTATCGGAGCGCCAGGGTCGTGCCCAGCGAACGCCTTCCATACGCAGAGAAACGGAGGTGCCGTCCGCCATCGTCACGGTCGCTTCCTGCGGGTCTGCGGTGGTGACCACCGCAGGCATCAGCGGCCCATAGTTTGGCAGCGTTTTCAGGGACTGACGGATTTTAGCGCTGTCCCAGGCCGGTTCACCGACCTTCCATAGCACGTTCGCCGGACCGCGATAGCCATGGCGCATATCGTAATCGAGGATATTGTTACGTACCGCATCCTGGCCCGCCTGCTGCCCTTTACGGGTCACGGTGGTGTAGATGCGATAGCCATCTTCGTAGGCCTGCTCACCGTAGCGATTGACCATCTCCTGACGCACCATTTCCGACAGATACGGTGCCGAGAAGGCGATTTCCGGCGTGTGGTAGCTGGCATCAATCGCTTCGCTACGGGCCTGATTATACTGCGCCTGATCGATATAGCCTTCGCTCACCATACGTGCCAGCACGACGTTGCGACGGGAAGTGGCGCGATCGAGAGAGTAGAGCGGGTTAAAGGTTGACGGCGCCTTCGGCAAGCCGGCAATCACTGCCATTTCGCTCAGGGTAAGCTCTTCTACTGACTTACCGAAATAAACCTGCGCCGCGGCACCGACGCCGTAGGCGCGGTATCCGAGGTATATTTTATTCAGGTAAAGCTCGAGGATCTCGTCTTTTGTCAGCAACTGCTCGATGCGGATCGCCAGGAACACCTCTTTGATCTTACGCATCAGGGTCCGTTCCGGACTCAGAAAGAAGTTACGCGCAAGCTGCTGAGTGATGGTGCTGGCACCCTGCGAGGCGTGTCCTGAGAAGAGCGCCACGCTGGCGGCGCGGAATATCCCCACCGGATCGACGCCGTGGTGCTCATAGAAGCGGCTATCTTCGGTGGCGATAAAGGCTTTCACCATCTGGGGCGGCATCTGGCTTAACGTGACCGGGATACGGCGTTTCTCGCCGTATTGCGCAATCAGCTCGCCATCGGCGCTGTAGACCTGCATCGGGATTTGTAGCCGCACGTCTCTGAGCGTGGCGACATCAGGTAACTGTGGCTCGACATATTTGTACAAACCGTAAATCGAACCCGCTCCCAGCAGTATGCAAGCGACTGCAAGGATTAATAAATACTTTACGAACTTCACCGGAAATTTCCCATCTGGTTTTAATTGGGCAGTTTATAAACAGCTGCGCGGTAGTATAAAGGCAAGCCTGATGCATTGATAGAGCTGTCGGTTTGATGGCGGGCAAGGAGAACCTCAGATATGGCATTTGGGCAATGGCAGGTAGGCCTTCATATTCAACAAGATAAGATTGCGATTGTCGCACTTCAGCGCGGCAAGTCCCACTGGCGTCTGTGCCGCTGGTGGTGCATTCCCCTGGCGGCTGGCACGGTGGATAACGGGCAGATCCTGAGCCCGGCGGCGCTGGTATCCGCGCTGCGTGACTGGCGCAAAGAACTGCCGCTTCAGCATGATATCTCGCTTTCTTTTCCGGCTGAACGCACCCTGCAAAAGACACTACCGGAACCCGCAATGGTGCTGCGGGAGCCCCAACAGGTGCAGTGGGTTGCCAGCGCGATGGGCCAGGCGCTGGAAATGACGCCGGAAACGCTCTGCGTGGACTATATCGAGGATAAGCCCGCCCGACGCTGGCAGGTGACCGCCGCACAGCGCCAGGATCTTACGCCTCTGCGAACGCTGGCGGCGCAGCTGCGTCTGAACGTGACGGCTATCGTTCCGGATGCCTGCGCCCTGCAGCGTTTCCTGCCCTGGCTGACGGCTCCGGCGTGCGTGCTGGCATGGTCGGACAGCGAGCAGTGGCTGTGGGCGACAGAACAGCGCTGGGGCCGCTGCACGCGGCGTGACGCGCCCGTGCTTTCACAGCTGGCAGCCCGGCTTAGCCTGCCTGAAGAACAGCTAATATCATGCAGCCATTTTGACCCGTGGCAGGCCATTACCCGGCTGCAGCCACCGCTGCCGGAATCGGCAGAAGCGTTCGCAGTGGCCATCGCCCTGGCGCTGGGGGAGGCTAACGAATGATGACGCGGGTCAACTTATTACCCTGGCGCCAGCAGCGTCGGCATCGGTTCTGGCGCTTCTGGTGCCTGCTGTGGGTCGGTGGTGTACTGGCCACCGGTCTGCTGACCTTTTCGCTGCATCGCCTGCTGGCGGCTGACCGGGCGATACATGGCGTGAAGCAAAATGGCAATGCGCTGCTGCTCCAGCGACTGGCGGTGCACAGGCAGCAGCTCTCTCTTCGTCAACAGCAGGCTGAGGCGATGAACGTCAGGCGACAGCATCGAGCGCAAACGCGTCGCTGGCAGCAGACGCTTGTTGAGATTGCCGACCGGCTACCCGGACGGATATGGCTGACGGCGCTTGAATTTCGTCAGGGTATTGTGACGCTGAACGGCTATAGCCTCACGCTGAGCGATCTCAGTCGCCTGGACGCTGCACTGGCGGATGTACCGGGGCTGCAGCACGGCAAGGCGGGTCAAACCCGTCGGGAGGCGCAGGGGCGCTGGCGGTTCAATTACCAGTTCAGCAGGGAGCCGGACCGTGTTGCCGAACCCTGAGTGCTGGCGAGATCTGCGGCCAGGCGTGCGGGTGATTCTCTGGCTGGGAACGCTCGTTGCGCTGGCGGCGCTATGGGCAGGCGGTTTTTTGTGGGGGCCGTATCAGGCGCAGATAAGCGCCGACGCAGAGATACAGGGGCAGCAGGCGGCACTGATGATACAGCGGCGGCAACTCCGGGAACAGGAGCTGGCTCTGGTGCGAGACGACGCGGAGGAGACGGTCCGGCTGATCCCTTTCTCCGCGCTGAATTTTCAGTCCGCAGAGGCTCAGCTGGTGAGCTGGAAGCCTGATGAAAAAGGTGGCGAGCTGGTGCTGGAGACCTCCTGGTCGCCGCTTCCGGCAATGTTTCAGCACCTGGCGGAGCAGGATATGACGCCCGCAGCCTTTGCGATTGAGCCCGAAGGCAGGCTGCTGCACTTTACGCTGCATCTGGAGTCGTTCCGTGATCGCTAAGCATGGGCTCGCTGTTGTACTGGTCCTGCCGTTGCTGCTGGCGATGCGCGACCCTTTCCAGCCGCCCGATGATCCCTGCCGGATAGCACAGCTGCCTCTGTGGCGCTATTACGGCGTCATTACCAGTCAAACGCGGCAAATCGGTCTGCTGCGCGATGCAACCGGGGGCTGGCGCAGAGTACAGCAGGAAAGCGAGCTGCCAGCAGGGTGGCAGATACTGCAGTTTACGGAACGGGAAATGTTGATTACGACGGGGGCCGGGTGCGATCCGGACCGCTGGCGGTGGCAACGGGAGGGCCAGAAAAATGAAGCCAGGGATAGCGATGTTGCTGATAGCGCTGCTGCCGTTGCCCGGCACGGCGATACAAAACCCGCCAGTGTCGATGACGGTCGATGAGGTTCCGGTGGTTCAGGTTCTGCAATCGCTGGCTGAGATAGGCGGGCAAAGCCTGGTGGTCGCACCTGGCGTCAAGGGTACGCTCTCGTTGCAGCTGCATGAGGTGCCCCTGTCGCAGGCGCTGCAGGCTGTAGCGAGTAGTGCCGGGCTGGTGTTACGCCAGCAGGGGGACATTTTATATGTCGATTCTCAGGCGCGGCGCCAGGAGCGGCAGACGCAGCTGGCGGCGGAGCAGGCGCGAAAGCGTCAGAATTTGCCGCTGATCGACGATAGCATTACGGTCCGCTATGCGGACGCGAGCGAGCTGGCGAAAGCCGGAGATAAACTGCTTAGCGCTCGGGGAACATTGACGGTGGATACGCGTATGAATCGTCTTCTGCTTCGCGACGATAAAGCCACGGTGCAGGCGTTTCTGGCCTGGGTCGCCCGGATGGATTTACCGGTAGGGCAGGTTGAGCTGGCGGCACATATCGTGACGATCAACGAAGATAGCCTGAAGGCGCTGGGCGTGAAGTGGCAGTTGGCGGAGGAGCGCGCTGGGGCCGGAAATGTCTCCTCTCTTCTGGCCGATGTGTCAGCCAGCGCGGCCACGTCACGGCTTGGTTTTAATATCGGTCGTATTAACGGACGGCTGCTGGCACTGGAACTGTCGGCGCTGGAGCAAAAACAGCAGTTGGAGATTATCGCCAGTCCACGGCTGCTAACGGCGCATATGCAGCCTGCCAGCATCAAGCAGGGCAGTGAGATACCCTATCAGGTGTCCAGCGGTGAAAAAGGAGCCACCTCCGTTGAGTTTAAAGAGGCGGTGCTGGGTATGGAAGTGACGCCAACCGTGCTGCAGCAGGATCGTATTCGCCTGAAATTGCGCATCAGCCAGAATATGCCCGGACAGGTGCTGAAGCAGGGCGAGGGAGAAACGCTGACCATCGATAAACAGGAGATTGAAACCGTTGTCGAAGTGAAGAGCGGTGAAACCCTGGCACTGGGGGGCATTTTTCAACGCAGGAACAGCACCACTGACGATCGTGTCCCGTTGCTCGGGGATATTCCCTTGCTGGGCCGCCTGTTTCGCCATGAAGGCAAAGATCGTCAGCGCCGTGAACTGGTGGTGTTTATCACGCCGCGTTTAGTGACGGAACGTTAAATTCTCCACTTGCACTTATGTTTTTCTTCCTGACTCGCTTCAGGTGTTTGACGTGAGGGAGGATTTAGCTTACAAGGGGAACCGATTTGAGAGTCGGCAAGACAGGTTGTACCTTGCTAACGCGCGTCCCCCGCGTCCGGTGATTTATTCTGTTGCCAAACCCGCCGGAGTATTGAGATAATTTTTCGTCTGACTCTCGCACTATCGCATATGAGGTTTCAGTTCATGTCCTGCTACGCCGGGTATACGCGGAGCGGATTTATTATTAACGCATAGTCTTAGTAGTACCAAAAAACATGGCAGAGAAACGCAATATCTTTCTGGTTGGGCCTATGGGTGCCGGCAAAAGCACTATTGGGCGTCAGTTAGCTCAACAACTCAACATGGAATTTTACGATTCCGACCACGAGATTGAGAAACGTACCGGAGCTGATGTGGGCTGGGTCTTCGACGTTGAAGGCGAAGACGGTTTCCGCGATCGTGAAGAAAAAGTCATCAATGAATTGACGGAAAAACAGGGCATTGTGCTGGCAACTGGCGGCGGTTCTGTAAAATCACGAGAAACCCGTAACCGCCTGTCCGCTCGCGGCGTTGTGGTGTACCTGGAAACGACCATCGAAAAACAGCTGGCTCGTACCCAGCGTGATAAAAAACGTCCTCTGCTGCAGGTAGAGACGCCACCACGTGAAGTCCTTGAAGCGCTGGCTGACGAACGTAATCCTCTGTATGAAGAGATTGCGGATGTCACGATTCGCACTGACGACCAAAGCGCAAAAGTGGTCGCAAACCAGATTATTCATATGCTGGAAAGCAACTAATTCTGGCTTAATACAACAACGCCAGCGGGTTATAGCAACTGAGGTAGAGGTCGCGTTATGGAGAGACTTACGGTCACTCTCGGGGAACGGAGTTACCCGATTATCATCGCGGCTGGTTTGTTTAACGATCCAGCTTCCTTCTTGCCACTCACAGCAGGCGACCAGGTTATGCTGGTCACCAACGAAACGCTGGCGCCGTTGTATCTGGACAAGGTCCGAACGGTTCTGGAGCAGTCGGGCGTCAAGGTTGACAGCGTTATTCTGCCCGACGGCGAGAAGTACAAGAGCCTGGCGGTGATGGATACGGTCTTCACTGCTCTGCTGCAGAAACCGCATGGTCGCGACACCACGCTGATTGCTCTCGGCGGCGGTGTCGTTGGCGATCTTACCGGTTTTGCCGCCGCCAGCTACCAGCGTGGCGTGCGCTTTATACAGGTTCCTACCACGCTGCTCTCGCAGGTGGACTCTTCCGTTGGCGGCAAGACCGCAGTCAATCATCCTCTCGGTAAAAACATGATCGGTGCCTTCTGGCAGCCCGTATCCGTGGTTGTCGATCTGGACTGTCTGCAATCCTTACCCGCCCGCGAGCTGGCTTCTGGCCTGGCCGAAGTCATTAAGTACGGTATCATTCTGGACGCTGATTTCTTTGCGTGGCTGGAAGAGCATATGGATGCTCTGCTGGCGCTGGATGAAAAAACCATGGCGTACTGCATTCGTCGCTGCTGCGAACTGAAAGCCGACGTTGTGGCCGCCGATGAGCGAGAAACCGGCTTACGTGCTTTACTGAATCTGGGGCATACGTTCGGCCATGCTATTGAAGCCGAAATGGGTTACGGCAACTGGCTACACGGTGAAGCGGTTGCTGCCGGGATGGTAATGGCGGCACGTACGTCTGAACGCCTGGGGCAATTTACCGCCGCAGAGACACAACGCATTATCACCCTGCTACAGCGCGCCGGTTTGCCGGTGAGCGGGCCGCAGGAGATGTCCGCGCAGGCATATCTACCCCATATGATGCGCGACAAGAAAGTTCTGGCGGGTCAGCTGCGTCTGGTGCTGCCGCTGGGGATAGGGAAAAGCGAAGTACGCGGCGGTGTGTCGCATGAAGTGGTTCTCGGCGCTATTGCGGATTGTCAGCAGGCGTAATTAAAAAAAGGTCTGGCTACGCTCAGGCGTAGTGTTTTAACTGCGGCGCTGTGCAATGGCTGTTGGCACAAGCCTTTTAGTGGGGTGTTAAATGGATGAATTCAAACCAGAAGACGATCTGAAACCCGATCCCAGCGATCGTCGTACTGGTCGTTCTCGTCAGGTTTCCGATCGCGATAATGAACCGCAGATCAACTTTGATGATGTTGATCTGGATACCGATGAACGTCGTCCTCCGCGTGGTCGCAAGCCGCGTGAAGATGAGTATGATGATGCGGATGGCGATTACGCTGACGAAGATGAAGACGAGCAGACAGATCGCCGTCCGGTTAAGCGTAAAAAGGCTGTGGCCGGTAAATCGGCATCTCGCCAGTATGTGATGATGGCCGTCGGGATTCTGGTTCTGTTATTACTGATCGCCGGTATTGGCTCGGCCCTTAAGTCGCCGGTAACCGCCAACAACAGCGACAGTTCCTCAGAGAAGAGTATCGATCTTTCTGGCAATGATGGCGCAGGTCAGAATGCACCGGCAGATCAGAGCAATGGCGCACAGGCGACGCCTGCTGCCGCATCCACCGAATCTAACGCAGGGGCTCAGCCTTCACAGGATGTTTCTCTGCCGCCAATCGCCTCGACTCCGACCCAGGGTCAGACGGCCGCCGCGCCGGAAGGCCAGCAGCGTGTCGAAGTGCAGGGCGATCTGAATAGCGCGCTGTCTCAGCAGCAGGGCCAGCTTGATAACGTTGTTGCCAACTCGACGCTGCCGACTGAACCCGCAACGGTCGCGCCGCTGCGTAACGGTGCCGCCCCGCGCCAGGCCGCCGCGACGGGGAATGAATCTCAGCCGCGCCAGCCGACAACCACGGCGACCCAGGGGCGTCAGCACGCGGTGATTGAGGCGAAGCCGCAGTCCACGGCGAAAGCGCCGGTGACCGAAGCCAAACCTTCCGCAACGCAGCCGAAACGTGCAGAGTCTTCGACCCCGCGTGCCCCGGTCACCGCACCGGCTGCGACACAGCCGAAGGCGACCGCCAGCACGGCCACGCCGCCAGCCAGCACTGGTCGCGCAACAGCGGGTGATGTGAATGCGCTGAAATCAGCGCCGGGTAGTCACTACACGCTGCAGCTGAGCAGTTCGTCCAACTACAACAATCTGAATAGCTGGGCGAAGAAAGCTAATCTGAAGAATTACGTCGTCTACCAGACGACCCGCAACGGCCAGCCGTGGTATGTACTGGTGAGCGGCGTGTATGCATCGAAGGACGACGCGAAGCGTGCTGTCTCCGCGTTGCCTGCCGACGTTCAGGCCAAAAACCCATGGACCAAGCCGATGCGTCAGGTCCAGGCCGAACTGAAGTAATGGTCGGACAGAGTGATGAAGCGCAGTATGCTGTCGGAGCTTTCTCCACAGCCGGAGAAGGTGTAACTAAGCAGTCAGCATGAAAAAAAATCGCGCTTTTCTGAAATGGGCAGGGGGGAAATACCCCCTGCTTGACGATATAAAACGACATTTGCCGCAGGGCGACTGTTTAATTGAGCCGTTCGTTGGCGCGGGGTCGGTATTTCTTAATACCGACTTTTCTCGTTATGTGCTTGCTGATATCAACAGCGATCTGATCGATCTCTACAACATCGTTAAAACGCAGCCGGATGCCTATGTTGCCGCTGCGCGGGAGCTATTTACCCCGGAGACGAACAGCGCAGAAGTCTATTACCAGCTGCGTAAAGAGTTCAACCAGACCCGGGAAGCCTTCCGCCGTGCGACGCTGTTTTTGTATCTGAATCGTCATGGCTACAACGGCCTGTGCCGGTACAATCTTCGCGGTGAGTTTAACGTGCCTTTCGGTCGCTATAAGCGTCCCTACTTCCCGGAAGCCGAGCTGTATCACTTTGCAGAGAAAGCGCAGAATGCCACTTTCTTCTGTGAGTCCTACAGCGAAAGTATGGCGCGCGCCGATGAGCGTTCGGTGGTGTACTGCGATCCGCCGTATGCACCGCTGTCGGCGACCGCAAACTTTACGGCGTATCACACCAACAGCTTTAGCCTCGACCAGCAGGCTGAGCTGGCGGCTCTTGCAGAAGGCCTGTCCATGCGACAGATCCCGGTGCTGATTTCCAATCACGATACCGCTTTGACGCGTGTCTGGTACAAGCCGGCAAAGCTGAATGTGGTGAAGGTCAGACGTAGCATCAGTAGCAATGGCGGTACGCGTAAAAAGGTGGATGAACTGCTGGCGCTCTTTAAGCCAGCGCCCACCGGCAAATAATTTTCAAGGAGATGCGGATGAAACAGTATTTGATTGCCCCTTCAATTCTGTCAGCTGATTTTGCCCGCCTGGGTGAGGATACGGCAAAAGCGCTGGCCGCAGGAGCGGACGTGGTGCACTTCGATGTGATGGATAATCACTACGTGCCGAATCTGACCATCGGGCCAATGGTGCTTAAATCGCTGCGCGACTACGGTATTACCGCGCCCATTGACGTGCATCTGATGGTCAAACCGGTCGACAGGCTGGTGCCCGACTTCGCCGCCGCCGGTGCCAGCATCATTACTTTCCATCCGGAAGCCTCCGAGCACGTTGACCGTACCCTGCAACTGATTAAAGAGCATGGCTGTAAAGCCGGGCTGGTTTTCAATCCGGCGACGTCGCTGAGCTACCTCGACTATGTGATGGATAAACTGGATGTGATCCTGCTGATGTCCGTTAACCCGGGCTTCGGCGGACAGTCCTTTATTCCGCACACGCTGGAGAAACTGCGTGAAGTGCGCCAGCGCATTGACGCCTCGGGCTTTGATATCCGCCTGGAAGTGGACGGCGGCGTTAAGGCCAGCAATATCGGCGAGATTGCCGCCGCGGGTGCCGATATGTTCGTTGCCGGTTCGGCTATTTTCGGCCAGCCGGATTACAAAGCGGTTATTGATGAGATGCGTCAGGAGCTGGCGAAGGTAAGTCATGGATAAATTACAGACGATTCGCGGTGTTGCTTTTGATCTCGATGGTACGCTGGTGGACAGCGCCCCGGGGTTAACCGCCGCCGTGGATATGGCGCTCTACGCGCTGGAACTGCCGCAGGCTGGTGAAGCGCGGGTGATTACCTGGATTGGTAACGGGGCGGACGTGCTGATGGAGCGTGCTCTCAGCTGGTCCCGCCAGGAGCGTGCCAGCCAGCGTATGGCACAGGGTAAGCCGGGCGTTGATCATGCGGATCTTCCGCAGGAAGAGCAGGTACGCATGCTGCGTAAACTGTTTGACCGTTACTATCAAGATACCGTAGAAGAGGGCAGTTTCCTGTTCCCTGACGTAGCGACCACCCTGGCCGCACTGCAGGCGAAGGGGCTGCCGCTGGCGCTGGTGACCAATAAGCCGACACCCTTTGTCGCACCGCTGCTGGAAGCCCTCGATCTCGCACGCTACTTCGGCGTGGTGATTGGCGGCGACGACGTGAAGAATAAAAAACCGCATCCAGAACCCCTGCTGCTGGTGGCGGAGAGGCTGGGCCTTGCCCCGGCAGAATTGCTATTCGTGGGCGATTCGCGCAATGATATTCAGGCAGCCCAGGCCGCAGGCTGCTGTTCCGTAGGGTTAACCTACGGCTATAACTACGGCGAAGCGATTGAACTCAGCAAACCGGACTACGTGTTTGCGCGTTTTAACGATCTGTTGCCCGTTCTCGGGCTACCGCACAGTGAAAATCAGGAATTGAACAATGACTAAGCCCATCGTATTCAGTGGCGCACAGCCCTCAGGTGAATTGACCATCGGTAATTACATGGGTGCACTGCGTCAGTGGGTCAACATGCAGGACGACTACCACTGCATCTACTGTATCGTTGACCAGCATGCCATTACCGTTCGTCAGGATCCGGCCAGCCTGCGTAAAGCCACGCTGGACACTCTGGCGCTCTATCTGGCCTGCGGTATCGATCCGCAAAAAAGCACAATTTTTGTTCAGTCCCACGTGCCGGAGCATGCGCAGCTCGGCTGGGCGCTGAACTGCTACACCTATTTCGGCGAGCTGAGCCGCATGACCCAGTTTAAAGACAAGTCAGCGCGCTATGAAGAAAACATCAATGCCGGTCTGTTCGACTACCCGGTGCTGATGGCGGCAGACATTTTGCTCTACCAGACCACTCAGGTTCCGGTGGGCGAGGATCAGAAACAGCACCTTGAGCTGAGCCGCGATGTGGCGAGTCGTTTCAATGCCCTCTACGGCGATATCTTCAAAGTGCCCGAGCCGTTTATTCCGAAGTCCGGTGCCCGCGTCATGTCGCTGCTGGACCCGACCAGGAAAATGTCCAAGTCTGATGATAACCGCAATAACGTGATCGGCCTGCTGGAAGATCCGAAGTCGGTAGTTAAGAAAATTAAGCGTGCGGTCACCGACTCCGAAGAGCCGCCGGTCGTGCGTTATGATGTGAAGAACAAAGCAGGCGTCTCTAACCTGCTGGATATTCTCTCCGGTGTAACCGGGCAGAGCATTCCCGAGCTGGAGCAGCACTTCGAAGGTAAAATGTATGGTCACCTGAAAGGGGAAGTGGCCGATGCCGTCTCCGGGATGCTGACCGAGCTGCAGGAGCGCTATCACCGTTATCGCAACGACGAAGCTTTCCTCCAGCAGGTGATGAAAGACGGTGCCGAAAAAGCCCGCGCTCGCGCCTCTGAGACGCTGAAAAAAGTCTACGATGCGATTGGCTTTGTCGCGCATCCGTAAATCTTAAGTGGATAATAAAAACCGGGCATGCCCGGTTTTTTATTATTTAAATATAACGCTTATCTTTATTTAATTAAGAGTTTTATCTAAGAATAATTAAATATAAATATTTTCCCTCCAGCCTAAATAAAATTTAAATTCTGCCGATGCTGTTGGCGTCTCATGTATTTTATCAGGGTGTTTACCATCATGGAGAGGTTATATGTTTAATCGCATTAATATTTCAACCAGTATGATTCTGGTCTTGATTCTGTTCGGCCTTCTGCAGCTTATTTCTAATACCACGGCTTATCTGTTTCTTCGGGCCAATGATGCCAGTATCGATGAAATGCGGGTGATCGCAACAGAACAGGATGCACTCAGCTCTGCGCGAAACGATCTGCTACAGGCACAGTATTATATCAATAACGTCACTCTGCAGCTCTCGGCATCGATGGCTACGCCCTCTGAACGCACCATGGAGAAAGCGCTGCAGGCCGCTTCCGACAGCAGTAAGGACTTCGCGGCATTTATGGATATTCCTGGGTTGACGAATACCTGGCCAGAACTGAGCGGCTCTCTGAGTAAAGCGTTTAACGCGCATCTCAGCACCGTTCAGCAGCAAATAGCGCTACTGCAGTCGAAAACCAATTC
>DATEKR010000319.1:0-4101 GCA_035277345.1 Enterobacteriaceae bacterium | reverse complement strand
AGCGTCGGGATTTCGTGGGCCTCGATCTCTTCGAGCACCACGTTTACCGCGTCGATGTTCTCCTGCACGCGCACGTCTGCTGCGTCAATAACGTGCAGCAGCAAGGTCGCCTGGCGCGTCTCCTGCAGGGTGGCTTTAAACGCTGCCACCAGATCGTGCGGCAGATGGCGGATAAACCCTACGGTATCCGCCAGCACCGTTTCACCGACGTCCGCAACGTCAATACGACGCAGCGTCGGGTCCAGGGTCGCAAACAGCTGGTCTGCGGCATACACCTGAGCCTCGGTTATCTGGTTAAACAGGGTGGATTTACCGGCGTTGGTATAGCCCACCAGCGACACCGTCGGGATGTCGGCTTTCGTTCGCGCCCGACGTCCCTGCTCACGCTGTTTCTCTACGCGTTCCAGGCGTGAGAGGATCTGGGTAATACGGCCACGCAGCAAACGGCGGTCGGTTTCGAGCTGGGTTTCACCCGGACCGCGTAAACCAATCCCGCCCTTTTGTCTTTCAAGGTGGGTCCAGCCACGCACAAGACGCGTCGCCAGATGGCGCAGCTGCGCCAGCTCAACCTGCAGCTTCCCTTCATGGGTACGCGCACGCTGAGCAAAAATATCTAAAATTAGCCCTGTGCGATCGATAACCCGACATTCGCAAAGTGCTTCAAGATTACGCTCCTGAGCGGGAGACAGCGCGTGATCAAACAACACGACTGATGCGCCGGTTGCTTTAACGGCATCCGCAATTTCAACTGCTTTACCTTCACCAACAAAATACTTCGGGTGCGGCGCTTTACGGCTACCGGTAATCACCTGCATTGCTTCGACGCCAGCGGAAGAGACCAGAGTTTCAAACTCCTGGAGGTCTTCCATATCTTTGTCTTGCGAAAAATAGATGTGTACCAGCACCGCCTGCTCACCGGCATCATAACGGTCAAACAAGCGTAAACCTCTCAATAAAGATCAACGGGGAACGCAGGATCCCTGGCTCCCCGTGTGGATAACAGCCGAAACCTTATTCGGTATCGTCGCTGTCCTGCGCAGGGGCAGTAGAACCCTGTGCGTTGCTACCATGATGGTAGTTACTACCTGTGCCGCCGCCAGCGTTATTGCTGTGATGAGATACCGGACGAGACGGAACAACAGTAGAAATAGCGTGCTTATAGACCATCTGGCTGACCGTGTTTTTCAACAGAATCACGAACTGATCGAAAGACTCAATCTGACCTTGCAGCTTAATACCATTCACCAAATAAATAGAAACTGGAACACGTTCCCGACGCAATGCGTTCAGGAACGGATCTTGTAAAGATTGCCCCTTAGCCATTCTATCTTTTCCTTATATGCTTGTTTTGTACTTAGAACCTTGCGATTCTGAAAAATTGCGCACGATACGGCTTAATTGTACACATTCAGTGAGCGATATCACCAATAACCTCAATCACTTCGTTTAACGCCTGTTGTGGTTTTTCACTGTCTAACCAGTGAACCCCCTCCCAACCGCGCAACCAGGTGATCTGGCGCTTCGCTAACTGCCTCGTGGCGCAAACACCTCGATAAACCATTTCATCGTATGAAATCTCACCTTCAAGATACGACCACATCTGGCGGTATCCCACACAACGAATGGAAGGCATGTCCGTATGCAAATCTCCACGGGCAAAAAGCGCCCGCACTTCTGCTTCAAAATCTGAAGCCAACATCTGATGAAAACGCTGCTCAATTCGTTGATGGAGCAGTTCACGGCTCGCCGGGGCGATGGCGAACTGATGCACCTGATACGGCAGAGCCTCTCCTGACGTTTGCGTCAGTTCCGTTAAAGTTTTACCCGAAATGAAAAAAACTTCCAGTGCCCGGGAAAGCCTTTGCGGATCATTTGGATGAATCCGTGCTGCGGCAACCGGATCAACTTGTGCCAGTTGCTTGTGCAAAACGTCCCACCCCTGCTCTGCCGCCTGCTGCTCAATCTTTGCTCTTACCTCAGGATCCGCCGATGGCAGAGGTGATAACCCCTCCAGAAGCGCCTTAAAGTAGAGCATGGTACCGCCAACCAGCAGCGGTATTCGTCCTGCCGCCGTAATGTCGGCCATTTCGGCTAAGGCATCGCGGCGGAAGTCCGCTGCGGAATAAGCCTGGGCCGGATCGAGAATATCCAGCAAACGATGCGGTGCCGCGCGCAGTTCGTCTGCGTCTGGCTTCGCCGTGCCAATGTCCATCCCCCGGTAAATGAGGGCAGAATCAACGCTAATCAACTCTATAGGCAAAACTTTACGCAGCTCAATGGCTAATGCCGTTTTACCGGAGGCCGTCGGCCCCATTAAAAAAATAGCCTTAGGCAGGCTCGCCTTGCTTACATCAATCATCTTTCAGGGCGGTCATCGCCGTTTTTAAATCAACAGGTTGTAATAATCCACCCGGTGGCGCTTTTACCAGATGCGGACAAAGGCGTTCCACCTCCGCCAGCACGGTAATGGCCTGCGCCATACTCCATGCAGCGTGTTCACTTGCCAGATGGCGAGCAATCCACTGCGCGGTATTCGCGGCATCAGACGTTGTCTGTTGCGCCAGGTAGCCTATCAGTTCAGGAATCAAGTTTTGTAAATTTTGTTGGCGTAAGGGTAAAGGCACTGCGCGAATGGTCACATGCTGCGCTTCAAGTGCGATTTCAATACCCATTTCCGCCAGTAACGGCGTTGCACGCTGCAATACCGCTGCTTCCTGTGCGGTTATTTTCAGGCGTACGGGGATCAGGAGCGGCTGTGCGCAAGCGGCATTGATCCCCGGCGTCAGTTGCGCCTGTTTGAGCCAGCGTTCCGCCACCGGTAGCGCCAGCAGCATCAGTTGCCCTTCGCGTTCGAGCAGCGCGACATCCGGCGCGATGATGGTCAATACCCGTCCAAAGCTCTGGCTGTGGCCGTCCAGCGAAGGCGTAGAGACCGCAATGCGTTCTTTATGCTCAACGGCTGGCGTATCCAGCAGCTTGCGGTACAACGCCCCCTGCTGCTTTTGATAACCCGGCTGGGCGTTCGGGTAGTTCGCCCCCGTGGCTCGCGGCGTGTTGCCGGACGCGGCGAATCGCGGTGCCGCCGGTTCACGCGCAACAGCGGGTTCGGCAAAGTGGTTACGCCCCGCGGCGACCCGGTTTTCCGGCAGTGAACGCGCAGACGGCTCGCTGTCGTCCAGCGGTAACGTCGGCTCTGCCTGCTGCTGCAATACGCTCACCACGCCCTGATAAATAAAATCATGCACCAGGCGCGACTGATGGAAACGGACCTCATGCTTGGCCGGATGAACGTTAACGTCAACCTGGTGCGGGTCAATATCCAGATAGAGCACAAAGGCGGGCTGCTGATCCGCGCCGAGCTTCTCTTCACAGGCCTGGCGAATCGCGTGGTTGATCAAGCGGTCGCGCATCATACGGCCGTTGACGTAGCAGTACTGAACCTCAGCAAATGCGGCGCTGCTCACCTTAGGATCGGCCACCCAGCCGCGCAGGGCCAAATCGCCATGCTGCCACTCAATCGCCAGCGCGTGCTCAAGGAAGGGCGTTCCGCAGATAGCACCCAGGCGGCGCTCTTTTTGACCGCCTTCAGCGACCGCGCGGTACTGGCGCATGACTTTGCCGTTATGGCTGAGGTTGATCGTGACATCAAACCGCGCCAGCGCAATGCGGCGAATAATCTCATCGATATGGCCGAATTCGGTCTTCTCGGTGCGCATGAACTTGCGTCGGGCGGGCGTGTTGTAAAACAGATCCAGCACTTCCAGCGTGGTGCCAACGGGATGTGCGGCAGGTTTCACCGTCACGTCCATGTCGCGCCCTTCGGCGTAGGCTTGCCAGGCCTCCTGCTGTTCGGCCGTGCGGGAGGTGAGCGTAAGACGTGAAACGGAACTGATACTGGCAAGCGCCTCGCCGCGAAAACCCAGGCTGATAATCGCTTCCAGGTCGTCAAGCGAGGCGATTTTACTGGTGGCATGGCGCGCCAGGGCTAACGCCAGCTCGTCCTTTTTGATGCCGCAGCCGTTGTCCCGAATGCGGATAAGCTTCGCGCCACCGCGTTCGATGTCAATATCGATGCGGGTTGCGACCGCATCAAGGCTGTTT
>DATEKR010000318.1:0-9183 GCA_035277345.1 Enterobacteriaceae bacterium | reverse complement strand
AATTGTTCAGAAAAATATTTTTAACGCATTGTTTTTAAAGTCATTTTTAAAATCACGTCACTGCTCGCTATTAAACCGATAGGCAGAGCCAGAAATGCAGACTCAAAATCTGGTGCTATACTTGTTTTCGTTAAATATCTGGAAGGCACCATTAAGAGGAGATGAATTATGAGTACCGCTAAACTGGTAAAAACAAAAGCGTCTAATCTGCTGTACACCCGTAACGATGTCTCTGACAGCGAGAAGAAAGCAACGGTAGAGCTGCTTAATCGCCAGGTGATCCAGTTCATTGACCTGTCATTAATCACCAAACAGGCCCACTGGAATATGCGCGGCGCGAACTTTATTGCCGTGCATGAAATGCTGGACGGATTCCGCAGCGCGCTAACTGAACATCTGGATACCATGGCGGAACGTGCCGTGCAGCTGGGCGGCGTGGCGCTGGGCACAACCCAGGTTATCAACAGCAAAACATCGCTGAAAAGCTACCCGCTGGATATCCACTCCGTTCAGGACCACCTGAAAGAGCTGGCGGACCGTTACGCGGTTGTAGCTAACGACGTGCGCAAAGCCGTTGGCGAAGCCAAAGACGAAGATAGCGCAGATATCCTGACCGCGGCCTCCCGCGATCTCGATAAGTTCCTGTGGTTTATCGAATCCAACATCGAGTAATCTATAAGTCTGCCTTATCGCTCCCGTCCGCCAGGGCGGGAGCATTGCACCAAATCAGTGCACAGCATTTCCTTTCCCACCCCTTAAAAGTAAATCATTTGTAATAATCACATCACACAACCGTTAAATCGGGATTGTTTTCTCACCGTTATCCGCGCTAAATTGCAGCATAGTGATCAATGCACCGCCAATGCACCAAAATAACGCCCCCATATGGTGCAGAAACGGGAGTTTGCAACCATACTTCTGCAATACAGCTGATTGTCCTCTTTTGAAAACAAGACGTTGTAAAGTTGGCATGATTTTTTCATACTGCGTACGTTCTCGCAGGGGATCGCCCCGTGGATATAAAAGGAAATGCTATGAAGTCTGTATTAAAAGTTTCACTGGCTGCACTGACCCTCGCATTTGCAGTTTCCTCCCAGGCCGCTGAGAAGCTGGTCGTGGCAACCGACACTGCGTTCGTTCCTTTCGAATTCAAACAAGGCGACAAGTACGTCGGTTTCGACGTTGACCTGTGGGCCGCCGTCGCGAAAGAACTGAAGCTGGAGTACACCCTGAAGCCAATGGATTTCAGCGGTATTATTCCTGCGCTGCAGACCAAAAACATCGATCTGGCGCTGGCCGGTATCACCATCACTGAAGAGCGCAAAAAAGCGATCGACTTCTCTGATGGTTACTACAAAAGCGGCCTGCTGGTGATGGTGAAAGCCAACAACAACGACGTGAAAAGCGTAAAAGATCTCGATGGCAAAGTGGTCGCGGTTAAAGGCGGCACCGGCTCCGTTGATTACGCGAAAGCCAATATCAAAACCAAAGATCTGCGTCAGTTCCCGAATATCGATAACGCCTATATGGAACTGGGCACTAACCGCGCTGACGCGGTGCTGCACGACACACCGAACATTCTTTACTTCATCAAAACCGCCGGTAACGGTCAGTTCAAAGCGGTTGGCGACTCTCTGGAAGCACAGCAGTACGGTATCGCGTTCCCGAAAGGCAGCGACGAACTGCGTGAGAAAGTGAACGGCGCGCTGAAGACGATTAAAGAAAACGGCACCTATAACGAGATCTACAAAAAATGGTTCGGTACCGAGCCTAAATAATTACTATATAATGTAATACGTTACACACAGGGGCGCTTTTCGCCCCTGAATATTTTCACCACGGTATACAGGAATTCATCATGCAGTTTGACTGGAGCGCCATCTGGCCTGCCATTCCGCTTTTACTCGAAGGGGCCAAAATGACCCTGTGGATTTCGATCCTGGGTCTGGCTGGCGGGATAATCATCGGTTTGCTGGCCGGTTTAGCGCGTACCTACGGCGGCTGGATTGCTAACCATACCGCACTGATTTTTATCGAAGTTGTACGTGGAACGCCTATCGTGGTTCAGGTGATGTATATTTACTTCGCTTTACCGATGGCCTTCCCCGACCTGCGCATCGACACTTTTACCGCAGCAGTGATCACTATCATGATCAACTCTGGCGCTTACATCGCGGAAATAACTCGCGGCTCAGTACTTTCGATTCACCGAGGTTTCAGCGAAGCGGGCCTGGCGTTGGGCCTGTCACGTCGTTCAACTATTCGCCACGTTATCATGCCGTTGGCGCTGCGCCGTATGCTGCCATCGCTGGGTAATCAGTTGATTATTAGCATCAAAGATACTTCGCTGTTTATCGTTATCGGCGCAGCTGAACTGACCCGCCAGGGCCAGGAAATTATTGCCGGTAACTTCCGCGCCCTCGAAATCTGGACCTCTGTTGGGGTTATTTATCTGATCATCACACAGGCCCTGAATTTAGTGCTCCGCCGTCTTGAAAAAAGGATGAAAATCCTGTGATTGAATTTAAAAACGTCTCCAAGCACTTTGGCCCGACCCAGGTGCTGCACAATATCGATCTGAACATCACCCAGGGTGAAGTGGTGGTTATTATCGGGCCGTCAGGCTCCGGTAAATCTACCCTGCTGCGCTGCATTAACAAGCTGGAAGATATCACCAGCGGGGAACTGATCGTCGATGGTCTGAAGGTTAACGACCCGAAAGTGGATGACCGCCTGATCCGTCAAGAAGCCGGGATGGTATTCCAGCAGTTCTACCTCTTCCCGCACCTGACGGCGCTGGAAAACGTGATGTTTGGCCCGCTGCGCGTGCGCGGCACAAAGAAAGCGGAAGCGGAAAAGCTGGCACAGTCCCTGCTGGCGAAAGTGGGCCTCGCAGAGCGTGCGCACCACTATCCGTCCGAGCTCTCCGGCGGTCAGCAGCAGCGCGTGGCGATTGCCCGTGCGCTGGCGGTGAAGCCGAAAATGATGCTGTTTGATGAGCCGACCTCCGCGCTTGACCCGGAACTGCGCCACGAAGTTCTGAAAGTCATGCAGGATCTTGCCGAAGAAGGCATGA
This sequence comes from Enterobacteriaceae bacterium, assembly GCA_035277345.1. Classification (GTDB taxonomy): domain Bacteria; phylum Pseudomonadota; class Gammaproteobacteria; order Enterobacterales; family Enterobacteriaceae; genus BIGb0383. Next base: position 6,107 of record DATEKR010000318.1, on the reverse strand, counting down.
CCATGGTGATCGTGACCCACGAAATCGGCTTTGCCGAGAAAGTGGCCTCGCGCCTGATTTTCATCGATAAAGGCCGCATTGCCGAAGACGGCAACCCGCAGACCCTGATTGAAAACCCGCCAAGCCCGCGCCTTCAGGAGTTCCTGCAGCACGTCTCCTGATAGTATCTCTACGCCTCTCTCATCCGGGAGAGGCGTAAATTCTCGCCAGAATCCTCCCAAAAACGCTTTCCCGCCACCGGCTATCTATACTTATCATTTTGCTGGACTTTCTAAGGGAGGCATCGATGCCGTGGATCCTGCTGCTTGTTATCAGCCTGTTTTGTTCGCCGCTGCAGGCGGTAACGCTGCCTGGCGTCACCGCGAGCGACCCCGCCCCTGCCGCCGCAGAGCCGAACGTAGAGCAGAAGAAGGCCGCCTACGCGGCGCTGGCTGACGTCCTGGAGAATGACGCCTCACGCGAGGAGCTGATCGCTCAGCTACGCCAGGTCGCCTCGGCCCCGCCAGCGGAAACCGTACCCGCGCTCACGCCGCCAGCGATTGCCGAAAACAAAACGGTGCTGGAAAACGTCACCGACGTCAGCCGTCTCTATGGTGAAGCCTTCGCCACGCGCTTTGCTCAGCTCTACCGCAATATTACCGATGCCCCGCACAAGCATTTCAATTACCAGACCTTTACTAACGCCGCCGGGCACTTTCTGCTGCTGGCCACGCTGGTCTTCGCCTTTTACTGGCTGGTGCGCCTCTGCGCCCTTCCCCTGTACCGGGTAATGGGCCGCTGGGGACGGCGTAAAAACCGCGATCGCAGCAACTGGCTCCAGCTTCCGGCGATGATTATCGGGGCCTTTATTATCGACCTGATGCTGCTGACGCTGACCCTGTTTACAGGCCAGGTCCTCAGCGACAACCTGAACGCTGGTAACCCCACTATCGCCTTCCAGCAGAGCCTGTTTCTTAACGCTTTCGCGCTTATTGAGTTCTTTAAGGCAATTCTGCGGCTGATTTTCTGCCCCCGGGTGCCGGAGCTGCGCCCGTTCCCGGTTCAGGATGAGACCGCCCGCTACTGGAACCTGCGCCTCAGCGCCCTGAGCAGCCTGATTGGCTACGGGCTGATTGTTGCGGTGCCGATTATCTCCAATCAGATTAACGTTCAGTTCGGGGCGATGGCGAACGTGCTGATCATGCTCTGCATCACCAGCTGGGCGATGTATCTGATTTACAGGAATAAGCATGCCATTACCGAAAGTTTGATTCAGTTCGCCAACCGCTCTCTCTCCTTCTTTAGCCTGTTTATCCGCGCCTTTGCGCTGGTGTGGCACTGGCTGGCGAGCCTCTACTTTATCGTGCTGTTTTTCTTCTCCCTGTTCGATCCGGGCAACAGCCTGAAGTTTATGATGGGGGCGACCCTGCACAGCCTGGCGATTATTGGCATCGCCGCCTTTATCTCCGGGATGCTGTCACGCTGGATAGCCAAGAGCATCACCCTGACGCCGCAGACGCAGCGTAATTACCCTGAGCTGCAGAAGCGGCTTAACGGCTGGCTCTCCGCCTCGCTGAAGGTGGCGCGTATTCTGACGGTCTGCGTGGCGGTGATGCTGCTGCTGAACGCCTGGGGTATTTTTGACTTCTGGCACTGGCTGCACTTTGGGGCCGGGGAGAAAACGGTCGATATTCTGATCCGCATTGCGCTGATCCTCTTCTTCTCCGCCGTCGGCTGGACGGCGCTGGCCTGCCTGATTGAGAACCGGCTCTCCTCGGATATTCACGGTCGTCCGCTGCCCAGCGCCCGTACCCGCACCCTGCTGACGCTGTTCCGTAATGCGCTGGCGGTGATTATCAGCACTATTACGGTGATGATTGTGCTGTCGGAAATTGGCGTCAATATCGCCCCGCTGCTGGCCGGGGCCGGGGCCCTGGGCCTGGCAATCTCCTTCGGCTCGCAGACGCTGGTAAAAGATATTATTACCGGGGTATTTATTCAGTTTGAAAACGGGATGAATACCGGGGATCTGGTCACGATTGGCCCGTTAACCGGGACCGTTGAGCGGATGTCGATTCGCTCCGTCGGCGTGCGTCAGGATACGGGGGCGTACCATATCATCCCCTGGTCATCGATTACGACCTTCGCCAACTTTGTGCGCGGTATCGGTTCTGTGGTGGCGAATTATGATGTGCATCGTCAGGAGGATGCCGACCGCGCAAATGCGGTGCTGAAAGAGGCGGTCGATGAGCTGATGGAGATGGAAGAGGTACGCGGCCTGATTATCGGTAATCCGTCGTTTGCCGGTCTCGTGGGCTTAACCGACACCGCCTTTACCCTGCGCGTCACCTTCACCACCCTGCCGTTGAAGCAGTGGACGGTACGCTTCGCGCTCGACAGTCAGGTGAAAAAGCACTTCGACCGGGCCGGGATCCGCACACCGGTTCAGTGCTGGCAGGTGCTGCCACCTCCGGAAGCGCCGTCATCCGACAAAACGCCCCCGGAGCCGACCCTTTAACGGGCGCGGGCAACAAAGCGACGGCGCTGCTCGTCGCTGAGGAAGGTCCAGGCAATAAAGCGGCTGTGCTTTTGCCCCTGGGCCATCTCTTTTTTCACTACCTTCTCCACGCCGGCATCGCTTAACGCCCGGTACAGCGGAGGCAGGTTTTCCCCACGCGAGACCATGGTGGTAAACCACATCACCTGACGAGAGAATTTCTGGCTCTCTTCGATCATGCGCAGAATAAAGGCCACTTCTCCGCCTTCACACCACAGTTCCTGCTGCTGACCACCGAAGTTAAGCTTGTCGCCCTCGGTGATGCCAAGATTACGGCGCTTGCGGTCGCTGCCGCGCTGTGCCGCCTCGGCGGAGTCGTGGAACGGCGGATTGCACAGGGTGGCTTCGTAGCGGTCATTCGGGTGGATCATCCCGGCTAAAATCGCCTGCGGATCGCGCTGACGACGCAGGCGAATCGCACGGCTCAGGCCGGGATTGCCATTCACAATCGCCTGAGCGCTGGCGAGCGCCCCGGCGTTAACCTCGGTCCCGGTGAAGCGCCAGCCGTATTCATGAACGCCAATCAGCGGATAAATACAGTTCGCACCAACGCCGATATCCAGCACGTTAGCCTCACGCGGGATCTCACCGGTGGCTTCACCCAGCAGATCCGCCAGATGGTGCACATAATCAGCGCGGCCCGGCACGGGCGGGCAGAGGAACCCTTCCGGGATATCCCAGTGGCTGACACCATAAAAGTGCGCCAGCAACGCTTTATTCAGCGTCTTCACCGCTTTGGCATCGGCAAAATTAATGGTCTGCTCACCGCCCGGGCTCAGGGTAAGAAACGGCGTCAGTTCCGGACAGGCCTGGCATAGCGCAGGCAGGTCATAGCGATCGTGGTGGCGATTACGCGGGTGCAGCCCCGGTTTATCGACTGTCATGGCATTCTCCTTTCAACTGCGGCGTAAGATACCCGTTGACGGCGGCGCGGTAAATAAGGGAGTCTGGCCGAATCGTTAATTTATCGCCAGGTACGCTATGTATTCTTATCAACCAGCAGAAGGGCACGGTCTGCCCCACGATCCGCTTAACGCAATTATCGGCCCACGGCCTATCGGCTGGATCGCCTCAGCGGATGCACAAGGCAGAAATAATCTTGCGCCCTACAGCTTTTTTAACTGCTTTAACTATCGACCGCCGATTATCGGCTTCGCCAGCAGCGGCTGGAAAGACAGCGTCCGCAATATTATTGAAAGCAAAGAGTTTGTCTGGAATCTGGCGACCCGCCCGCTGGCGGAGCAGATGAATGAAACCTCGGCCAGCCTGCCCCACGGCGAAGATGAATTCAGCCGGGCGGGCCTGACGCCGCTGGCCAGCCAGTTGGTCGCCGCGCCCAGAGTGGCAGAAAGTCCGGTGCACTTTGAATGTCGACTCTCCCAGTGCATTCAGCTGACCACGGCCAATGGCACGGAGCTTGAGACCTGGCTGGTACTCGGTGAGGTGGTGGCGATACATATTGATGAGACGCTGCTGGAAGGCGGCATCTACCAGACGGCTAAAGCCCGGCCGGTTCTGCGTGCCGGAGGCCCGACCGCGTATTACACCATCAGCGAAGATCAGCGTTTTGATCTGGTCCGCCCGGACGCCCGCTGATCCCCGGTCTCTGCTTTATTACCTATAATTAAGCAGAGACATTTTTATGCGCGGAGGTGAATGATGGCTTCAGGCTGGGCAAACGATGGTGCGGTTCAGGATCAGATCGACAGCACGCTGGAAGATGCGGTCGCCAGAGCCCGAAATGCGCTCCCCAAAGGTGAAAGCCTCGAATTTTGTGAAGAATGTGAAGCCCCTATTCCGCAGGCCCGACGTAAGGCCATTCCAGGGGTGCGACTTTGTGTAAACTGTCAGCAGGAGAAAGATTTACACAACTCTACATTTGCAGGATATAATCGCAGAGGTTCCAAGGATAGCCAGCTACGTTGACGTTTCCTTACCGTAAAATACAGCGCAAGCGCTTGCCTTTACGCACATAAAAAACGGCGAAAGAAGTCGCAATATGTGCCCTCTTTCTTGCCGCAAATCCGCGTCAGTCATTCTTAAGCCAAACGGCTAAAATAATTTATTAATAATCAATACATTATTAATCATTCAATTTTTTCGAATAAGGCTGTCAATTCTCTTCGATTTTATCTCTCGCAAAATACCGTGATACTTATCACATCGACGGAACATCGTCCCTATAACAGAACAACCTGCGAGAGATTAACTATGAAAACCATCAAATATGCTGTTGCCGCCATCGCCCTGTCTACCCTGTCCTTCGGTGCATTCGCTGCACAGTCGGTAACCCCGGCTCAGGCTCAAAGCATGCACAAAATCGGTGTTGTATCAGTTCAGGGTGCCAACACGCTGGACGGTCTGGAAGCGAAACTGGCTGAGAAAGCCGAGGCTGCCGGTGCAAAAGGCTATAGCATCACTTCTGCTAATACCAACAACAGAATGGCCGGTACTGCGGTTATTTATAACTGATTGAATCCTGTCTTACCCGCCAGCTAACCCACTGGCGGTGCTCCAAACCCTCATTGACCTTTTTGATACCCTTGCATTTGGCCCGTTCATCGCTGAACGGGCTTTTTTTTATGCTTAATCCCAGCTCCGGGCGATACGCGCCAGTCCGTCCTGCAGCGTGACCACCTCGCCGGTTGCCACCAGGCAGCAGGCCATCTGCAGCTTCAGCGAATGCGGGATCGGTTCGCTACCGGTCAGGCAGCGCTCAATCCAGCGGGCGGTCGTTTCCGCATCTTTCGCCGCAGGCAGCGAGATAGCCTCTTCCGACGCCTCGGTCTGCCGCTCAACCATCACCGTCACGCCCTGCTCATCGATCAGATTGATCTGCGGGCAGCGCTGCGGATTGGCATAGACTTCCCCTTCGGTGCCGTGCATCAGGAGCGCCCGGCCCTCAATGCCGGCGAAGAATTGCCCGACCCGATGAACATACTCGGGGTGAGAGACGCTGCTCAGGCGCAGGGCTTCATTTTCCGCGAACGGGGTCGCCAGCTTGGCCAGGGTATGGGCGCTGTTACGCACGCCCATCCGCCAGCGCAGGGCCAGCTGGGTTTCCAGCGGCGGACAGAGTACGCCGACCGGGATATAGACAGGCCGGTTGCCGTCAAGCTGGGCCTGGGCCTGGCCGACGTGGAGCGTGGGCTCAATGCCCAGCAGGGTAAAAATTGTTTCGCTTAAAACACGGGTGGGATCTTCGCTGATGCCGTGCACCACGACCGGATAACCCAGTTTGCTCAGCAATAATGCCAGCAGGGGCGTCAGGTTCGCCTGTCGGCGCGCGCCGTTATAGGTCGGGATCACAATCGGCATTGGCTTTGCGACCGGCGGCGTCAGCCGCATCATATGCGCGCTCATGGCCTGATAAAAACCGGGCATCTCCGCCTCACCTTCGCCTTTAATGCGCAGGGCGATCAGAATCGCCCCCAGCTCAACGTCCGGCACCTCACCGTCGAGGATCATCCCGTACAGCGCACGGGCGGTGTCAGCATCCAGATCGCGGGCGTGATTTTTGCCGCGGCCAATCTCTTTAATAATGGTGCGGTAATCCATGACAACTCCTTAC
>DATEKR010000317.1:0-11735 GCA_035277345.1 Enterobacteriaceae bacterium | reverse complement strand
GGGCGCCTTTCTGGAAGCGCGAAGCCACGCCGGAAGGCGACCGCTGGGTTGAGGCGCGTGAAAGCGACCAAAAGGCAGCAACGCGTTGGTAATAGGTTTAGATGGATGTGTTAATCTTAGTAGCGTGTAATCCCTTAAACTGAGGAGTAAGTCATGGACCGATTTCCACGTTCAGATTCGCTAGTGCAGAATGCCCGCACCGGGCTTCAGACCTACATGGCCCAGGTATACGGCTGGATGACCTGTGGCCTGGTGCTGACCGCCTTTATTGCCTGGTATGCGGCAGGCTCGCAGGCGGTGATGGAGTTTGTCTTCGCAAGCAAAATCACCTTCTTTGGCCTGATTATCGCCCAGCTTGGGCTGGTATTTGTGCTTTCCGGAATGGTGCAGCGCCTGAGCGCCGGGATGGCTACCACCCTCTTTATGCTCTATTCGGCGCTGACCGGGCTGACCCTTTCCAGTATCTTCCTCGTCTACAGCCTGCCCTCCATCGGCAGTACCTTTATCGTTACGGCCGGGATGTTTGGTGCCATGAGCCTCTACGGCTACACCACCAAACGCGATCTGAGCAGCTGGGGTAACCTGCTGTTTATGGGCCTGATTGGGATTATCCTGGCGTCGTTGGTGAACTTCTGGCTGAAAAGCGAAGCGCTGATGTGGGCCGTGACCTATATCGGGGTTGTGGTCTTTGTTGGTCTGACTGCCTACGACACCCAGAAGCTGAAGAATATCGGTGAGAATATTGACGTGCGCGATGCCAGCACCCTGCGCAAATACTCTATTCTCGGCGCGCTGACCCTGTATCTGGACTTTATCAACCTGTTCCTGATGCTGCTGCGTATTCTGGGCAATCGCCGCTGATTCACCTGATGCCCTTACCCTGCGGTGAGGGCATCACGCCGTATCTTTCTTCTCCATCGCCCTCTCATTCTTTTCCCTCAGCTTTTTCGCCCGACTCTCCAGACCCAGATAGCAAATCAGCGCCAGCAGCAGCGGGGTAAAGTAGTACAGCACTCGCCACGCCAGCAGGGCGGCAATAATGGTTCCCTGAGTGCTGTGCGATCCTGCCAGCAGGGCGAGAAACACGGCTTCCAGTACGCCGATACCGGCCGGGATATGCACAATCACCCCGGCAATACTGCTGACCAGCAGGATCCCCAGCACAAAGAAGTAGTCCGGTTTCTGGCCCAGCAGCAGCCAGATCGCCAGCCCCATAACCATCCAGTTGGCCGATGAGATAGCCATCTGCACCAGGGCAAATTTCCACGACGGCAGAACCAGTTTTTGCCCTTTGATGGTGACGTGCCGACGGCGGGAGAAGGCGCAAAAGCCGAGGTAGAGCGTAATCATCACCAGCAGGACGATGCCGACAATACGCAGGGTGCCTTCGTCGATATACCAGCGCTCGGGAAGCTGCACCACGCCGAGGGTGAAGATGACTCCGCCCAGTAAAATATAGCCCAGCCAGTTGGTGGTAATGCTCAGGGAGAAGATACGCGTAATGGTGCTGCCAGGCAGGCCGAGACGGGAGTAAAGACGATAGCGCATCCCGATGCCGCCAACCCAGGTGCTGAGGGTCAGGTTAAAGGCATAGCAGATAAAAGAGACCAGCATCACCTGACGTTTTGCCAGCTTGTGGCCGCAGTACGCCCTGGCCAGCAGATCGTAGCAGCCATACAGCAGGTAGCTGACCACCACCAGCCCCACGGCACCGAGCAGGACGCCACGGTTATAGTTAGCGATGACCTCCCGGACGTCGTCCCAGTCTACCTTACGGGCATAGACCACCAGCAGAACGATGACGGCGATAAAAAAGAGCCCGGTAAGGATTTTTTTCGCCAGACGCCAGCGCGGATGTGATTTTGCCATCAGGATTTGACTCCGGGGTTATCGGTTTCCATCCGATCCTGGGTTTCCATCTCCGGCTGCACCGGGGGATCGACACGCGACAGATGCGGCGTATGGGCCGGTAGCCAGCCAACCAGCGCCGGGAAATGGCGTAAAAAGTGGAACACCACCACGCTTTTCGCCAGGTTCCACCCGCTTTGGCGCGGCACCATACTGGCGTCAACCGGCACGCAGTCCTTCTCAATAATGGCGGAGAGGTTGTCGCGCAGAGTCTGGTTAAACTCACGGTCGTGGATAATTACGTTGGCTTCCAGATTCAGCGACAGGCTGAGCGGATCGAGATTACTGGAGCCGACAGTGGCCCAGTGGGCGTCCATCAGCGCCACTTTGCCGTGCAGCGGGCGACGGCGATACTCAAAGATTTTTACGCCGCCTTTGAACAGATAGCTGTAGAGCAGACGGGCACCAAAGGTGACGATGGGCATATCCGGCTCGCCCTGAACGATCAGCTTAACGCTGACGCCCCGACGGGCCGCTTTGCGCATGGCGTGCAGCAGGCGGTAGCCGGGAAAGAAATAGGCGTTGGCGATAATCACCTCCCGACGGGCGGTGGCCAGCATTTTCAGATAGTGGCGTTCAATATCGTCCCGGTGCTCGTTGTTATCCCGCCAGATAAACAGCACCTGGGCATCGCCGGGAGCGCGGTTCTCTTCCGGACGATGGCGGCGTCGCCACCAGCGTCGGCGGCGCTGCTCGTCGGGCAGGTTGGAGAGTTCAAACTGCAGGATATCGTGCACCACCGGGCCTTCCAGACGCACGGCGTAATCCTGCTTCGCCTCGGGGCCGTAGTCGGACATATGTTCGGCGGAGTAGTTAATCCCGCCGACAAAGGCGACGGTATCGTCAACCACCACGATTTTACGGTGCATCCGGCGGAACAGGTTGGTCCGCATGCCCAGCAGGCGCGGGCGCGGATCGTAATAGCGAAACACCACGCCTGCGGTGGTCAGGGTGTTAACAAAGTCGTCGCTGAGATCCGGCGAGCCGTAGCCGTCCAGCAGCACTTCGATTTCCACACCACGATGGGCCGCCGCCAGCAGAACGGCGTGCAGCTGCTTACCTACCTCATCTTCGAACCAGATAAAGGTTTCAAGGATCACCTTATGCTGCGCGCGGCCAATTTCCTCAAACAGAGCCGGGTAGTACTGGTCGCCGTTTTCCAGCAGGCGAATGCGGTTTCCCTCGCGCCACTGACATTTCATAGATGGATCTCCGCACTCAGGGGGGCATGATCGGACAGATGACGCCAGTTTTTCAGCGACAGCGCCGTCGGCGCGCTGGCGTTGGCGTTTTTGACATAAATACGGTCGAGGCGCAGCAGCGGAAACTGCACCGGAAAGGTGCGGGCGGGGCGGCCATCGGCGCGGGTAAAGATCTCGTCCAGCCCGGCCAGATTTTTCAGCGGAGAGTTGGCTCTCTGTCGCCAGTCGTTGAAATCGCCCGCCACCAGGACCGGTTCGCCTTCCGGCAGCGCATTAACCCACTGTGCGAGCATCTCAAGCTGGGCCTGACGATGGGCCTCCCGCAGCCCCAGATGGACGCAAATCACGTGGATGCGGAAGGGCTGGTCCGGCGGTGCAATACGGCAGTAGAGCAGCCCGCGTTTTTCGCTGCTGCCAACGGAGACGTCTCGGTTCTCGTAGTGCTCAATCGGGTAGCGGGACAGCACCGCATTGCCGTGATGGCCTTCCGGGTAGACCGCGTTGCGACCATAGGCGAAGTCGCTCCACATGGTATCCGCCAGAAATTCATAGTGGGTGGTATCCGGCCAGTTCTCGACGTGGAGCGGGTGGACCTGGTGCGCGCCCATCACTTCCTGCAGGCAGACGATATCCGCGCCGACGGTGCGTACCGCGTCCCGCAGCTCCGGTAAAATAAAGCGTCGGTTAAAGGCCGTGAAGCCTTTATGCGTATTAATGGTCAGCACTTTTAATGAAAATGAGGGCATATTCTTCCTTTTTTCATCACGATCCTGTGAAAATAAAGTGTAGTCGGCATCACAAAAAGATGCGGTCTTACGGAATTTTCCGTAAAGTCCGGTACTCTCATTCAACGACGAATCTTCTTCAGGAGAGAAAGCCATGAGGTGGCAACAACGTGTTCGTGTCGCAACAGGTCTAAGTTGCTGGCAGATTGTGTTGCATATGCTGATAGTGGCCGGACTGGTGATGGGCTGGATGCACGGGGTCCTGGTGCATGTCGGCCTGGGGTTATGCGTGGTATACGGCGTCACCGTTCTGCTGATGCTGGCGCTGCAGCGTCACCACGATCCGCGCTGGCAGGAGGTCGCAGACGTACTCGAAGAGCTGACCACTACCTGGTACTTCGGCGCGGCGATGATCGTACTGTGGCTGCTGTCCCGCGTACTGCAGAATAATTTCCTGCTGGCCCTGGCGGGGCTGGCTATCCTGGCGGGTCCGGCGGTGTTCTCCCTGCTGGTGAAAGAACGCCGCCGCGCTTCTAAGTCATTTAAGTCTCACTAACACAAAACGGGTCAGGCGATCTTACGTCGAAACATGGCATAGGCCGCCGACCCCGTTGTTACCGCAATCAGCAACAGCGGCCATAAACTCCCCCACACAATCCCCAGACTGGCATCCTTGAGATAGATCTGCTTGGTGATATCGGTAAAGTGGCGAATCGGATTTACCCACGTCAGGTTCTGCAGCCAGACGGGCATATTCTCCACCGGCGAGACATACCCGGAGAGCAAAATCGCCGGCATCATAAAGACAAACACGCCAATAAACGCCTGCTGCTGGGTAGAGCACAGCGCGGAAATCAGCAGACCAAAGCCCACCAGCGACAGGCCATAAATCAGCATCGTGAAGTAGAACAGCGCCAACGAACCGGCGAACGGGATCTCATAGGCCCAGATGCCGACGGCCAGCACGATTGAGGCCTGGAAGGTGGCGACAATCAGCGCCGGAACGGCTTTACCGACGAAGATTTGCCAGGTGGAAAGCGGCGAGACCAGCAGCTGGTCGAGGGTACCCTGTTCCCGCTCCCGCGCCACCGACAGAGAGGTGACAATCAACACGCCGATGGTGGTAATCATGGCGATCAGCGACGGCACCACAAACCATTTGTAATCCAGGTTGGGGTTATACCAGTTGCGCACCACCAGTTCGCTGTTATTGGGCTTCGCCTTGCCGGTCAGCAGCTCCTGCTGGTAATCATTGACGATCTGCTGGAGATAACGGGCGGCAATCTGGGCGCTGTTTGAGTTACGCCCGTCAAGCAGAAGCTGGAGCGGGGCGGTCTGGAAGGTTTCCAGCTTGCGGGAAAAGTCCGCCGGGAAACGCACCAGCAGCAGCGCCTTCTGGGTATCAAGGGTGGGCTGAACTGCCTTCGGACTGTGCAGCCAGACGATATGGGTAAAGGCGTTGGCACGGGCAAAGCGCTGGCTCAGCTCTACGGAGTGGCGGCCGCTGTCTTCGTTATAGATAGCGATGGTGGCGTTGGTGACCTCAAGGGTTGCGGCGAACGGGAACAGCAGCACCTGGATCAGCACCGGTAAAATCAGAATTGCCCGGGTCTGCGGCTCGCGCAGCAGGGACTGGAGTTCTTTGCGGATCAGTGTCCAGAGTCGATAAAACATATCCTCTCCTAATCCAGTCGCCGTTTGGTTTTCAGCCACGTCAGGCCGATAAACATCACCGCCGAGGCAATCAGAAATAGCACGTTCACCAGCAGGACCGGGGCGATATTGCCCGCCAGAAACAGGCTTTGCAGGGTGCTGACAAAGTAGCGCGCCGGGATAATATAGGTCACCGCCCGGATCACCGCGGGCATACTGTCTATCTGGAAGATAAAGCCCGACAGCATAATCGACGGCAGGAAGGCCGCGTTCAGCGCGACCTGAGCGGCGTTAAACTGGTTGCGTGTAACGGTGGAGATCAGCAGTCCCATCCCCAGGGTGCTAAGCAAAAACAGGCTGGTGATAAAAAACAGCAGTAGGAGCGAACCCCGGTAGGGTACGCCGAGAATAAACACGGAAACCAGCATACAGAGCAGCATCGCCAGCATGCCGAGGAAATAGTAGGGAATAAGCTTGCACAGCAGCAGTTCGGCGCGGGTCACCTCCGTGGAGAGCAGCGCTTCCATGGTGCCGCGCTCCCATTCCCGCGCCACCACCAGCGAGGTCAGGATCGCCCCGATCACCGTCATAATAATGGTCACCGCGCCGGGAATAATAAAATACTGGCTGACCGCCGCCGGGTTAAACCAGTAGCGCATCTGGACGTCGATCAGCGGCTCAAAGGTCTCGCCCCGGTCTTCCGCCCGCTGCTGCTGCCAGGTCTGCCAGATCCCCTCCACATAGCCCTGCACAAAGTTGGCGGTATTGGGCTCGCTGCCGTCGGTAATCACCTGAATCGGCGCCTCATCGCCCTGGCGGTTCATCCGGGCGGCAAAGTCCGGGGCTATGGTGACCAGCCCGCGAATACGCCCGGCCTGCATCATCTCGATCAGGGCCTGACGATTATCGCTGACGGTGGCGTCAATCCACGGCGAGGCGGTCATGGTATGGGTAAAGTCCATTGCCTCCTCGCTGCGCTGCTCCAGCAGAATGCCTACCCGCAGCTTGCTGGAGTCGAGGTTAATACCGTAGCCAAAGATAAACAGCAGCATCAGCGGGATGGCCACCGCGATAAGCCAACTGCTGGGATCGCGGATAATCTGGCGGGTCTCTTTAATGCAGAGGGCGCGGACCCGACGCCACGACAGGGCTCTAATGCTCATCGTGATGCTCCTTATCCCAGTCCTGAATCAGGCGGATAAACGCCTGCTCCATCGTCGGGTCCGGCGTCTGGTCATCCGCGCTTTGCGCCTTTAGCGCATCCGGGGTGCCGCTGGCGATAAGCTTCCCGCGATAGACCAGACCGATACGGTCGCAGTACTCCGCCTCATCCATAAAGTGAGTGGTCACCATCACCGTGACCCCTTTTTCAACCATACTGTTGATATGCAGCCAGAACTCGCGGCGGGTGAGGGGATCGACCCCGGAGGTGGGTTCATCGAGAAACAGGATATCCGGCTCGTGCATCAGGGAGCAGGCCAGCGCCAGCCGCTGCTTAAAGCCCAGGGGCAGATCGTCCGTGGCATGACGGGCTATGCTGGTCAGGCCGAAGGCGTCGCTCATACTGGCGATTTTGTCGTTCTGCACCCGGCCGCGGAGGCCGTAGACGCCAGAGAAAAATCGCAGGTTCTGCTCTACGGTCAGATTGCCGTAAAGCGAGAATTTTTGCGCCATATAGCCGAGATGCTGGCGGGCTTTGCCGGAGCTGACTTTTAGGTCCATCCCCAGCACCAGGGCCTGGCCTGCGGTGGGGACCAGCAGGCCGCACATCATTTTAAAGGTGGTTGATTTGCCCGCGCCATTGGGGCCGAGCAGGCCGAAGATCTCCCCGCGCTTCACGGCGAAATTAACGTTATCGGTGGCGGCAAAGTCACCGAACTTTTTCGTCAGCTCCCGGGCTTCAATAACCGTTTCGCCGGGCGTACCTTCGACCGTATGCAGAATGGCCCCAAGCGGCGATTCGGCGGTACCCGCGCCGCCCAGCAAATCGATAAAGGCATCCTCAAAGCGTGGTGCTGTCTCTTCAATCTGGATTTCCGGCATCCCTTCGGCATGACGGATACTGTCGGCGTTGGCCTCTTTTTTAACGATAATTCTCACCGATCTGCCCTGAATCATCCCGTCGCTGACCGGCTCCAGCCTGAGCGTCTGCTGGAGCAACTGGCGGTTATTACGTTCAGGACTGTTAAGCAGAAAGCAGCGTCCGGCCATGGTCTGCGTCAGCGTTCGGGGTTCACCCTGCCATAGCACTTCGCCTTCATTCATCAACAGAACGTCATGGCACTGCTCCGCCTCATCGAGATAAGAAGTACTCCAGAGGATCAGCATCCCTTCCCCCGCCAGCTCGTGGACCATCTGCCACAGCTCGCGGCGTGAGATGGGATCCACGCCGACGCCGGGCTCATCGAGCAGCAGGACTTTTGGCTCGCCGACCAGGGTGCAGGCCAGTCCCAGTTTCTGCTTCATGCCGCCGGAAAGCTTGCCCGCGAGGCGGTCGGTAAAGGGGCCGAGCGCGGTAAATTCCAGCAGGCGGGCAAAGGTCGCCCGTCGGGCTTCGCCGGTCACGCTGCGCAGGTCGGCGTAGAGCGTCAGGTTCTCCATCACCGTTAAATCTTCGTACAGGCCAAATTTCTGCGGCATATAGCCGAGGATCGCGTGCAGGGCGGCATCGTCGGCCACCGGATCAAAGCCAGCGACTTCAGCCTGGCCTTCATCCGGCTTGAGCAGCCCGGCGAGCATGCGCATCAGGGTCGTTTTCCCCGCGCCGTCGGGGCCGACCAGGCCGGTGACATAGCCTGCATGCAGGGTGCAGTCGAGTTTCGCCACCGCCGGTTTATCCATCCCGGCGAAGCGTTTCACCAGTCCGTGCAGGCGAATGGCGGCCTCACTCATTGCGCTGCCCGTTCGGGAAACTCAGGGTCACCGGCATTCCCTGGCGCAGGGCGTCGTCGGCATCGGTCACGACAATACGCAAGCGGTACACCAGGTCGGTGCGCAGATCCGTCGTCTCAACGTTTTTCGGCGTAAATTCGGCGGTCGGTGAGATAAAGCCAATTTTGCCGTGGTACGGCTTATCCGGGCGGCCATCCGTATAGAGCAGCACTTCACGGCCCGGCTGAGCCTGACCCAGGTTAGGTTCATCCACATAAGCCCGCACCCAGACCGGGCTGGTCAGGGAGAGCGTCATCACGGTACTGCCCGCGTTGAGCATGCTGCCCGGTTCGACGGCGCGGGTCAGCAGGGTGCCGTCGGAAGGTGAAACCAGGGTGGTGTCCTGCAGATCCAGCTCCGCCTGCGCCAGTCCGGCCTGGGCCTGCTCAAGAGTGGCCTGAGCCTGGGCAATTTCCTGCGGGCGATTACCGGCCTGATACTGGTCCAGCTTATCCTGGGCCGATTTCAGGCTGGCCTGAGCCTGATCGCGGGAAGAACGGGCATTTTCCAGGTCGTTGGCTGACAGGGCCCGGCTGTTCCACAGCCCCTGCTGGCGCTGGTAGAATTTTTTCGCGTAGTCATAGGCGGCCTGGGCCTGAGTCACCGCAGCGGCGGCCTGGGCAATCTCTTCTGCACGATACCCGGCGGTCATTAGCTCATACTGCGCCCGGGCGGTGGAGACATCCGCTTTCGCCTGCAGCAGCGCGTTCTTATAGGGGGCGGGATCTAACTGGCCCAGCGTCTGACCGGCCTTGAGGGCATCGCCCTCATCGACGCTCAATGCCTGAAGACGTCCGCCGACGCGAAAGCTCAGATTGACGGTGCGGATATCGACATTGCCATAGAGGGTGAGGCCGTTGTCCTGCTTGCTCTGATACCAGAACCATCCGCCGCCGAGCGCGGCCAGCAGCACGATAATCAGCACGAGAATGACAGGTTTTTTCATGGCCGGGCGCTCCTTTGGGTGAGTCCTTGCAGAATAAAATCGATATGAGAGGTGATGACCTGAAAAATCAGCGCCGCTTTTTGCTCATCAAACTGGCTCCAGCCGGTGCGCAGAAGAATGGTTTCCCGCCCAAGGCGGAAGGCCAGCACTTCGCCCAGCAGGGCGTGGGTATGCAAAATGGTTTCGGTATCCCCGGCGTCGCGGTCGGTAAAGGCGGCGATCAGCCGGGTCAAATAGGTGTGCAGAGGGGCGATGACCTGGTCATGCACCAGCTGATAGGCCGAGGTCGGCGACAGCTGCTCGCGGGAGATAAATTTGCTCAGGCCGAGGGTGTTATCCTGGGTCAGGAGCAGGGTCATATTGTGACAGGCGCTGAGGATCAGCTCGCGTATCGCCGCTTTGTCCGGCTCTGCAGCGCCGAGCAGCAGCTCTGCCTTTTTGGCGTAGGGGCGGAAGTGCTCGCCGATAAAGTCAGCCACGGAGCGGGCGCAGGCCAGATATAAATCTTCTTTTGAGCCAAAATAGTAGCTGATGGCGGCAATGTTAACCCCGGCGCGGGCGACGATGTCGCGGGTGGTGGCGTTCAACCCGTATTCGCCGAACTGTTCCAGCCCGGCGGCGATCAGCTGTTTTCTGGACTGGATGCCTTTTTCTGTGCTCGTCGTCATAGGAGGTGGGTTCGAAAATCAATCAATCGATTGATTAAAAATAGGTCGGGATCGGCACCCTGTCCAGAGCGTTATTTTGCAGATTAATCTTCGCAGGATATTTTATGCGTCCGATCACAAAAGCTGCTACACTCCGCCCCCTTGCGACACCGTGGTTTTTGTCATCTGTTTGTTATTATCTCCCTGAAAACTACACCGGAAACGGTCGGGGCGGTTCGGAGTTGTTATGTCTTTTGATTCCCTGGGCTTGAACCCCGATATCCTGCGTGCCGTTGCCGAGCAGGGCTACCAGCAACCTACCACGATTCAGCAGCAGGCGATCCCTGCGGTGCTGCAGGGACGCGATCTGATGGCCAGCGCCCAGACCGGTACCGGGAAAACCGCCGGTTTCACCCTGCCGCTGCTGCAGCGTCTGGTGGATCACAATCCGCACGCCAAAGGGCAGCGCCCGGTGCGCGCGCTGATCCTGACCCCGACTCGCGAGCTGGCCGCACAGATCGGCGAAAACGTACGTGAATACAGTCGCTACCTCAATATTCGTTCGCTGGTGGTCTTCGGCGGCGTCAGCATTAACCCGCAGATGATGAAACTGCGCGGTGGTGTTGATGTGCTGATCGCAACGCCTGGCCGTCTGCTGGATCTGGAACACCAGAACGCCGTTAAGCTCGATAAAGTTGAAATCCTGGTGCTGGACGAAGCCGACCGCATGCTGGATATGGGCTTTATCCACGATATCCGTCGCGTGCTGGCAAAACTCCCGGCGCGTCGTCAGAACCTGATGTTCTCCGCGACCTTCTCCGATGACATCAAAGGGCGGGCAGAAAAAATGCTGAACAACCCGCTGGAAGTGGAAGTGGCTCGCCGCAACACCGCTTCCGAGCAGGTGACCCAGCATGTGCATCTGGTCGATAAAAAACGTAAGCGCGAGCTGCTTTCCCACATGATCGGCCAGGGTAACTGGCAGCAGGTGCTGGTCTTTACCCGCACCAAACACGGCGCTAACCATCTGGCGGAGCAGCTGAATAAAGACGGCATCGGCAGCGCGGCCATCCACGGTAACAAGAGCCAGGGGGCGCGTACTCGTGCGCTGGCCGACTTTAAATCCGGCGATCTGCGCGTGCTGGTGGCGACGGATATCGCGGCCCGTGGCCTGGATATTGAAGAGCTGCCGCACGTGGTTAACTATGAGCTGCCGAACGTGGCGGAAGATTATGTTCACCGTATTGGCCGTACCGGCCGTGCGGCGGCGACGGGTGAAGCCCTGTCGCTGGTCTGCGTGGACGAGCATAAATTGCTGCGTGATATCGAACGTCTGCTGAAAAAAGAGATCCCGCGTATCGCCATTGAGGGCTATGAGCCGGATCCGTCCATCAAAGCGGAACCTATCCAGAACGGTCGCCAGCAGCGTGGCGGCGGTGGACGTGGTCAGGGCGGTGGCGGTCAGAGTCAGGGCCAGCGCCAACGCTCCCCGCGTGCGGAAAACGGCGGCGGACGCAGCGGCACCCCACGCAGCGGTGCACCGCGTAGCGCCGAGGGCAAACCGGCGAACGGCAACGCCCGTCGTCGTCCGCGTAAGCCTGCAGCGGCACAGTAAAAAAAAGGGTTGAGGCCGCGGCCTCAACCCTTTTTGCTTCTGCCTTACAGCGTCTCCCCGTTGCTGGCGATAACCTGCTTATACCAGTCAAAACTGCGTTTCTTACAC
>DATEKR010000316.1:0-10190 GCA_035277345.1 Enterobacteriaceae bacterium | reverse complement strand
TCAGTCCGGTATCAGCGTTCAGTACAATCGCCTCCTGGGTGTATTTATTCGCCGGGACCAGATGGACCTGCCCGTCTACCATCTGCCAGGTACCCCCGCTCATTTTTGCGATCTCGTCCATAATTTCACGGCTCGAATTGTAGAGCGGCAGCCCGCGTGGAAATACCGTTTTCGGCAACTCCCCGATGACTCCCGGCGTCACCCCGTATGGATTGAAACTCTTCATGGTCAGATTGAGCAGGTCCTGTGCCGTGTAACCGGCGGCCAGTGTGGTTTTGGTGCTGGCATACAGGAATGCATTGTAATCGCTGGCGGCCTGCACCAGCACCCAGCTGTCGGTAACATTGTCTTTGCCGTTGATGGTGAAGCGGATATCACCGGAAAAAATCAGCCCGTAGTTCGTTCCGTTAATCTGCCCAGCGTCCTCTTCCGCAATCTGGCGGACAACTCCCACCTCATTGGCCGGGACTACCGGCATCGCGCCATCATAGCCTGCAATAATGCGGATTTTGCTGAATTCAGACCCCATGATTCGCGCCTGCGTCTCGGGCCCCACGTTGTAGATTTTGACGTTAGCCACCCGGGGGAATCGCGTATCCGCCCACTGAATATTGAACGACACTTTAAAATCAGACAGGCTGATCCCGGCACCGTTCTCGTCAACAATCTGCAGCTCGAAATGCCGGATCCAGTTCTGAGACATAATTACTCCGTTATAACGTAAAGGTGACTGAAGCGACCAAGGTCGGTTTTCGTGGGGGCATCCCGGCCATCAGCCGCGCCCACCAGCAGGGAAAACCCAAGGTTCAGGTAGTCGTAGGCATCCAGAAGATCGGCTCCGGTCACCAGAGGCAGAGAAAGCGCAACAGGCGTCTGGTCATTATTCAGCAGGTCCAGACACCAGAACGTTTCTCGCCAGACCAGGCGCATGCGGTACGTTGTGCCGGCTATCGCAACAGTGAAATGCTGGTTGTCAGCAGAGAGGGGGATTTCGTTGATATTCATGTTGATAACCACCAGGCAAATTTCTGCAGAAACGATGCATCATCACCGGGGATTGTCGACTTCGTTCCGGCGTTCTGCGTCCCTGCTGTACTGACTCCATCCTGCATATCGGCCTTATCCGCAACATTGACAGCCAGTGTCTCGGTGAGAATAACCTCACGTAAAGTCAGCACTGCAGCGAGGACGTTCTCTGTCGTTTTGTCTGTGGTCACCTCAATAGCGCGGATCAGCATGTTGCTGTATTTCTTTTTCCCGGTAATCACGTCCAGCAACTCACGGTCGCGCTGCATGCGCAGCAGCTCTTCGTAGACTTCCTGAGGGGATTTTCCAAGGGACAGACCCAAATCGCTAATATCGAACAAATCAAGCAGGGATCCGCCACCAGCAAAGCCCACCTCCATCACGACCTCACTCGGTCGCCTGTAAGCATGATCAGCAATAAAACCTGCACCGGATGACGTGGGCTTTTCTACGGGGTGCTCCGTAATTTCCATCGTGTCGCTGTGCTTCTCGGAAACGACAACGCTGGGAATAAGCAACCCTATTCGTCGGCTCTGCTGCTGGAATATTGTTGATAAAATATCCATTATCTCGGCCCTGTATTAAGCTGTTGGATCCCGTTCGACATGATGCCCGCCTGTTTACTGGCGACGATGTTTCCGGCCTCCTGAGGATTGGAAACCCCGTGGATATTGATGTTAACCTCCTGGCTCATTGATGCGCCGGGCATGTTGCTTTTAACGCGAGGAATGTAGTTTCTCGTTTCCTGCGGCATCAGCCCCATTCCATAACGTTCAACGTTACCCATCCCCCAGTTGTAGGATGCCAGCGCCTTATTCAGATCGCCCCCGCTGCGCCGCAGCAACATACCGAGATAGCGCGCAGCCGCTTCAGCGGATTTGAGAGGATCGAACACATCATTGCCTTTCAGGCCCATATCACTAGCGGTGCCGGGCATGAACTGAAAAAGCCCCTTTGCGCCTGCGCCAGATACGGCGAACTGGTTGCCCGAGGATTCTGCCGTTGCCACGCTGCGCAGCAGGCCCGCTGGCAGGTTATACAGTTGCTCAAGCTGCGTGAGCATTGGCTGCATCCAGCCGAGCAATTGCGCACCGGCTTTTGTCGGCTGCGGACGATTCACTGGCGAACCTGGCTGCTGAGGTTCATCCCCACCAAACCAGCCGCGAACCGTTTGGCCTATGCTGCGCGGATCGAATCCCCAGTGCTCTTTAACCCACTCGGCGCTACTGTTGGCGCTATTGGTCACCGTCGGCATTGCTGACGGGTTATCGCCCCCCTGATTAAGCAGTTTTTTGCCGATACTGGCAGCATCTGCCCAGCGACCATCTTTAATGGCGTTCAGCAGGTCGGCGATCATGTTCAGCATCTTGCTGAACTCGCCCATCTGGTCGATGAAATTGCTGAAATCCCATTTTAGGGACCAGGATTTAGGGTCAATGTTGAGCAGCTTCGCCAGCGCTTTCGCCAGGTCGTTAACAGTCCCCTTCAGGTCACGCACCATTTTAAGCGCCGCGTCGACTTCAGGTTTCCATTTGTCCCACTCAATAAGGCTCTGACTGCCTTCCTTCCAAGTTTTGTAGTCGTCATAGAGCAGCAATAGCGCACCGGCCAGCGCCAGCACCCACGTTACAGGTGATGACCACATGGCTGCGTTCAGCAGCCGCCAGACCGCCAGCACCCCGCCCAGTGTTTTGATCAGGTTCTTGCTGCCATCATCCAGCGTTCCCCACCATTCAGAAATATCTCCGGCCGCCTGGAAAAGTCGCATGACAACCCGCCCTACGGCGTCTGCCAGCCAGAGAATTCCCTTGATGGCCACTGTTACGCCTTTCTCAATTTTCGGGAAGTTATCGAGGATCTGTTTTCTCAGACGGTCGATTGAACCGGCGAGCCCGTCAGTCAGGCTGGTGCCGATTTTGTCCCGCGCCATCCCGGCCATATTCCCGAACGCCGTCAGGGAAGTCATAAATCGGTTGGAGGACTTCGCGGCCTGGTCAGCGTTAAAACCGATCGCTTTCGCTGTGGCGCTGAATTGCGCGCTGTATTCGCCCAGGCCTCGACGCATAGCCAGCAGCGTGTTCTCGTCGATACCGAGCATTGACGCGTACTGATTTGCACGGTAGTACGGCATGCTGCTGAGTTTCTGCCCCACCCCCGTAAAGATGCTCGCCATATCCCGCATGTTGCCGCTGGCATCACGGGTCTGCACGCCCAGACGGTTCAGGAACCCCTCAGCCCCTGGACTGGTACGGACGAAATGCGCCAGGTTCTCCAGAGAGGCTCTGGCAGCATCAGCGCTCCCGCCCGTCTGCGACACCGCATAGCCGATAGCCTTGATGCCTGCCACCGTCGCGCCGGTGCGCTGGGATGCCCAGTAGAGATTATCGAGGCCGCTGGCCACCTTCGTAGTGAACGCCACCACCGACAGCGCAGCGGCCTCAACCGCCACGCCCAGGGCAATCGCCTTTTTCGTGGCTCCGATGATTGTTGCGTCGAATTTCCGCGCACCGGCTTCGTCGACATTGAAGCCGAGGGAGACCAGGAAAGACTTAATTGTTTCAGCGTTCACTATTCTGTTCTCTCCATCGCTCGATGCGCGCCTCGTTGTCAGCCTCTAAATCCAGCCAGTCATTCATGCGCCCGATGTCCGCCAGGTCGACAGAGCCATCCTTCAGTGCGGTATACGGGATCAGTTTTTTGGTCACCGGCCGCCGGAGGTAATCTTCTCCCTCCGGCAGGGTGTTCAGGGTCAGGCTGACTGTGGGTCCGCCGTCTCGCTGGTAGGGGGTACGGGCAAAAAATTTCCCAGATTATCGGCCACCACCCGACCGGCGATATTCAGCATGGTGAAAAGGTCAATGTCATCGAACATCAACGAGTCCTCCGTGAAGACTGGCGTCCAGTTGCCCACCGCTGATTTGCGAGTTACGACCGACAGGCACGGGAACAGGATCGCGTTAACGCTCTCGTCCGGCATATCTGCCACCACATCCGCTATTTTTGGCAGCACGGTATTAATCGCACTATCCACTGCGCCACTATCAGATGACATTTTCCCGGCGGCACCGCGAAGCTCCGAGAGATCCGAAACGACGCTGGAAAGCACCGGCAGCAGTTTCCGGCAGACCTTGAGCTGATCAAAGACGCTGAGTTTTACGGCGCGGTATTCCGCGCCATTAATTTGAAAATCCATAAATTAGAACTCCCCGAGAACCTGGTCGATTTTGCCTGCGTCGAACACCCACGCCATGGTATTACCTGTTTTGGCGTTGGCATTGTCCGGCTGTTTCTGGAATGCGCAGCTGCGCGCTGTAATGATGTCGCCGCTGACACGGTTGCGGATGACGATGACGTTATTCCCCCAGGTCGCCGAGGACTGGCTTTGAATGTTGTAGGCCAGGCTTAGCTTTTTGTTGGTTGGGGAAGTTTTCAGGTAGGTCAGCGTAATGGTGCCTGTTTTACTGGCGTGAAGGCTATGCATCACCTCTCCATCAGCCCCTTCCGTCATGGTGTTCTTCGCACCGCTCATTGCCACAGTGATCCCTTCTTCCGCGATCGCTGAACCATAACCGAGATCGATAGACCCGGTCGGCCCCACCAGCGTGGCACTGACGTCAATAAAACTGTATGTGGACATTATTCCCCCTTACCGCACCACGGTGATTGCGACAGAGCCGTAATGAACGGCACCGGCCAGTTTTGCCGCGACCTGAATCGGGACGCCTTTACGGGCTTCGCGGTCAGTCTGCAACTGGTCATCCACGCTTTCAGCGAAAACGTAATAACCCTTCGTTAGCGCGTCGCCGTTCGCCAGTTGACCAACCGGCCCACCGGACCAGATCCCCGGCGCGAACAGACCGTTATTCACCGCCTTATCCAGCACCGCTTCGATGTTGGCGATACGGGTGGTGGTACCGGCATCTGTCTGCGGGATTTTGGTGGTGCTGGTGTAGAGCGTGTTGAAGTCAGCGGTCTGTACCGAGTTCTGCAGCCAGTCGAGGCCGTGCCGCTCGTCGAAGAAGTCGCCGTTCGACATCACACCCTGCTCGAGGATCGCCGTGTCGTTTTCGTAGTAGACGTAAACGTTGCAGTTTTTCGCCTCCAGGTTATTCGCCTGGCTGGTGCTCAACGTTTCGTAAGTCACGCCTGGCTGCAGCTTAAATTTCAGGGTGATGGTGGTATTGCTGCCGGTATAGTCGACAGTAAAACCGCGGGCGAACGCCGATAGTGCAGCGTAGCGACTACTTGTCGAATACTGGATAAACGTGCGGCTATATTTGGCCGCTTTCAGCTTCGACGACAGATCCGTTGTGGTCGCGGCCACCAGCGTCTCTGGCTCATCCGTCGTAATGCCGAAGATGCGGGAAACAGTGGATGCCTCAATCGCAGCGGCCACGCTGATAATATCCGCGTCAGTCGGATAATCAGCCTCCGCCACAGCCAGGTGCAGGCCATACCAGCTGTTGTAGTCCATCAGCGAATTCACCGCCTGCAGCAGCGTTTCGACGGTCCCGGCCTCGCCGGTTTCCAGTGTTTTAACCCAGCGTCCGACGTAAACCTGCGTTGGTTGAGGCTGCTGAGAGAACCAGATCACCGCCGCGGCGTACTCCGGGCTGTCCACACCTAAATCATCGCCGATGTCGTCAGCACTGGAGTACAGGCGCAGGCGCTCAGGGATGGGGATTACGGTTGAACTGCCCAGGATAAGCATCGAGCCGAAGTTTCGGCCCTGCGCCGCCCGAGCGGAAAGCGTCACGGTAGCGTTAGTTACCCGACTTAATGGCAGACCTTTCGCCATGATTTAATCTCCGGTGGTGATAGTGACGTTGCCGTCGACGAGGGATTGAATGTTGTAGGTGCGGGTGTTTTTGCGCGACAGCGTGACCGTAAGGTCATACCGGCGCACCCACTGTTTGTTGATTAGCTCAGGCAGGTTGTAAATCGTCCCGAACTCCTGCAGGGATAACCCCGCTGCACGACGCAAAGCAGTCTGGTTTTGCTCGACGCTGATCCCCTCACGGAACCGCGCCGCCATACCTGCGCCCTGCGGGCCGTAGAAACAGCACAGCACAGTGATATTTTCCCAGGTCCACTGCTCACTTTCTGTTTCACTGACCTGGACGTTTGCAGGTGTAACCGGGCCAGGCATGGTGGTAATGCCGAAGCCGCACCAGGTGACACCGTTAACAGGTATCGATTGCTGCGGGTCAGTCCAGCGCGGGAAAACCTTCTTCACATCCATGCCAGTAACTCCGCAGATCCAGCGGCTGATTTGCCGCTCAAGCTCCTGGTCATATTCCGGAGCTTCACCGACTGGCGTCAGGTAGCCCGGTTCAGTGCTGTCATTACTCAACGGGGACACCTCCGTTAAAGGCCAGCAGCTCGCAATGCGCCTGTACAAACCCGGAGCCATAGCTGGTATAGGGATCGACAAACGTCACACGATAATCACGCCCGTTATAGGTCACCGTATCGGCGTCCAGAGCATCACTGGTATCAGTGGCTGGTTGCCCCTGTGTCAGGCGGAACTGCGTAACAATAAGGATCGCGCCATCAATGTTCTGACCCGAAGCCAGTCGCCGAGCCTCCAGTGAACGGTCAACGGTAACCACACCGGAGAACGGAATATCCTGCGGCGTGTTCACCGGAAAATTGTCATCGTCGACGGTCTGAATCTGGCGATGGCAAACCAGGGTGAAATCAGCAAAATCGGGATCCAGAAGAACCTCTGATACATCAAGGGATGGCATTATTGTTTCCTCACGACATAGGTGATGGACCGCAGCAGGTAGCCTTGCGCCCACAGCGGTTTATCGCCGGGCAATCCAGCGGCACGACGTTTCTCCAGCGTTTTTTCCGACAAAGGGATCAGCCGGTCACCGGTGGATATGACCGCTTTAGCGCCGTCAGAGGCAATAATCCCGGCTCGCTCCAGCTCCCGCTCAGCGCCAGCGGCATTACCTTCAAGCGCCAGCTCTGCCGCTGCCTTCAGGTGCGCAGTGGTGCGGTCGCGAGTATCTTCAATGCCTATATCCAGAAAGGGCCTGGGAGGCAACGTTACGACTGCGCCGTCAATTTCGACTGTTGCACCTGTCGATTGCAGATAGCCGATCTCGGCGTTATTCAACTGGCCGTCTTCTCGCGCTGCGTTGCCCTCCGGGATGCCCACCAGCACATCCATACCGGACAGCTGGCGGATCGACTCCAGAATGGCGTCGGCATTGTCGGCGGTGATTGTGACGCCGCTTTTCATTACGGCATCCCCAGTTGGATAGCACCCGCACCGAAAATCATCAGGTATTCCCAGAACTCGGACCCATAGCGGGAGTTGTTCCAGAAGCCCGCATTCGGATCCAGGGTGGCGCTGGCGTCGTAGCTGACCGAAACCTTATCCACAGATTTTGATGTCTGTACGCCGCTATTTGCGCCACCAGCAGTGCCTACTGCAACGCCACGCATGTCGGCAGCGTAAAGGTACAGGTAGTGCGCGACATACAGCCCAGCCACATAAGGAAAAATATCCTCACCAAAACGCGATTCACTCAGCAGGACATCAGCCAGAGCAAGCCGTGCCTGAAGCATTGCCGTGGGGTACTTTGTTTCGTCAGCGAACTGCGGGAAAGCTGTTCTGAACTTCTCAGGCGTCGGTAGACTTTGATTTCTTGCCATTGGTGGTAGCCTCCGCCAGCTTTGCTTCAAGTTCTGCAATACGCGCTTCGTACTCAGCAATACGCGGGTCTTCTGCCACTGCCGGGGCTTCACCATCAGGTGAACAGTGCGCTTTAACGAACCAGTGTGCAGCCACTGCGTCATCAACGTCGTGAAAACCTGCTGCAAAGGGGGTAATTTTCTCGCCGTCATTAAAGTTGAACGGAGCCAACACATAGATCTTTTTCATTGCAAATCCTCAGAGAAAAGCCCCGTTACCGGGGCGTATGTTGACTTAGATGCCGTCCATATAGTTCAGCGTTTCCGGGTAAACCGGCTCAACCGCACCCAATTTGCCGTAGTAGGTCACCAGCTGATAAATCCCGCGATACTGGATCGGGACGCTCTGTAGTGGAACCATCGGGAACCGCACGAACTTTTTAGTGTTCGTATATGCCGCCATGCGATCGGTGCCGCCAACACCGCGCCCTTTCGCCCACTTGACAGGACGAATGCTCAGCGGCTTACCGTTCTGGTGATACGCGATAGTGTTGGTTTCCAGATAGGTCAGCAGTGACTGGTTACCAGCGCTGGAAACAATGGTGCTTGCCAGAAGAGAAAATTGCTCAGGCGTGATAAGCAAATCTTCCGGTACTTTTGAGTAAGCGGAGCGGACCCATGCATTACTCAGTACCTGGTTGATGCTTGCTCGAATTTCATCCGGGGTTGAAGTGGCCCACGTTTTGGTTGCGTTAGTCGGCGTTACCTGAGCCAGGTTAAGCAGGCCTTTAGCACCCTTTGCGGTATCACCGATATAAACCTGCTCATCGGTGTCCATGTTCCATTTCAGCTGCATTCCATCGTACTTTTGGGTATCGATAGGGCGGCCAACCTGTGCGGCAGCATTCAGTTCAATAACGGTCCAGCCAAGCTCCATACCCCACAACTCGAGCGGGAAGCCCTTTTTATCGATATCAACGTTGATACCAGCAATAGCTGTGGCCAGCGGGCTGATCCAGTTTTTACCGTTGGAGTTAGGCGACCCAGCAGCGGCAAACGTAGTGTTGGTGAAAGAGCTGATTTCGTCAGCTATAGACACGTCTTCGCGCAACTCAATATCGCGGCTCCATGTCTGCGAGGTCAGCGGCAGGTTCAGCGTCTGGTCGAGACGTTCCAGCTCATGGACGAGAAAGGCACCAGAACTGTCAATGGTGGCCTGGTCAAATGTCATTGCCATTTGTTATTTCCTTAAATATTGAAGGCCAGTTCAATGTTGCCGCTGGCGTCGCCAGGACCATTGAAATAAGCGTTGGTGAGCTGCGCGGTGTTTTCTCCATCAGCAGCAGCGAGGAATGCACCAAGCGGGCTGGATGGTGTCGGTATTGCCACGCGCATATACACCGCACCGCCAAGCGTTACAGCGCTGGCATCAGCACCGATGTTCACCGTTACATAGCCACGCCGCATGCAGTCACCAGCGAAGTTAAAACCGCTGCCAATCTGGCGAACCTTGTCAGGCTGCGATGCAGTCGGATAAGGACGAATGTAAATGCCCACCACGACAGCAGCCGTATCCGCAGCCTCAATTGGCACAAACTTCCCTGCGGAGAACTTCCCGGCCAGGCCGTAAGCTGCAAATGCTTTCGCACTGTCCAGTGTCTGAGGTTCCACCGTCAGATCCTGCGGACGAGAGATTGCCCCGGCGATGCCCGCAGGCATCCGGTAAAGAAAAGTGTTATCCATTGAATGCCCCGTTAGCGTTTAGCCCATAGTTCCTTCGCGGCGGCGTTGATTTCCGCGATGGTTTTGGTGGTGGTTGTGTTTATTGAGCGGAAACCGTCAGCCGTTTTCGCTGCGGTATTACGGTTTTTAGCCAGCTCAGACACGGCGTTAAAGGCCATATCCACGGTGGCCTTCTTCAGCCTGGTGATATCAGCATCACCCACGATCGAGCGAACCAGTTGCTGGTCTGCTGCTGCCAGAACTGTGCGCTTGAACGCGGTCAGCTTGGCTTTGGCGGGCAACTGAATGCCAGGCTGAATAAGATCGGCACGATACGCAGCATCGCCGGTAACCTGCCCTTCCTCTTCGCCTTTTTCATCCTCATCCTCGTCGCCCGTTGCTGGAGGCGCTGCCGGAGTGAGCCTGGCCACAGCCTCAATAAGTGCTTTACCCCAGGCAGGAATTTCTTCCTCCGAATCGGTCGTGACCGGGAGTGTCGGCGCAGGCATGAGGCTCTGTGGGGAAAGATTGATGACGACGCCACCCGGTGTTAGGGCTGAGGTAACGTCATCATCGCCGGTAACATTATCCGGCGGGTTATCAATGAGATTCGCCATTTCGGCGGCATCGTTGGTTTTACGGGCCTTCACAAGCCGGATAAACCAGTTTTTAGTAGTGCTCGGCATAGCGTCTCCTAGCGCACAACGTGAACCGGCCCGCCCGTTAGGGACAAAGGCCAGATGATTACCGGTTATTACGTGCTGCTCAGCAATCCCCGGTGAGATTTGTCGATA
>DATEKR010000315.1:0-3334 GCA_035277345.1 Enterobacteriaceae bacterium | reverse complement strand
AGTCGAGCACCTGCTGCTGGTTCTCCGCCATTTTGGTCGCGAGGGACTTGTCGGCATAGTTTTCAAAGCCCAGCAGCTGCGCCAGCTCGTGACGCAGGGCGAGGATCTCGGCCATGACCGGGCTGTTGTCCCATTTGCCCGCGTTTGGCCCCTGGTCGGACGCGCGGGTGCTGTAGGCGCGGTACATCTCTTCACGCAACGCCTGGTTGTCGCAGTAGGTCATCACCGGCAGATAGCTCGGGATATCCAGCGTCAGCAGGAAACCGTCCTGCTCTTTGGCTTCGGCCTGTGCTTTCGCTGCCGCCAGCGCGCTTTCCGGCATCCCAGCAAGCTCGGCTTCGTCGGTAATCAGCTTCGTCCAGCCCATGGTGGCGTCGAGCACGTTGTTGCTGTACTGGTTGCCCAGCTCGGACAGACGCGCGGCGATTTCGCCGTAGCGCTTCTGCTTCTCTTTTGGCAGGCCAATTCCGGACAGCTCGAAATCACGCAGCGCGTTATCAACCGATTTTTTCTGCGCGGTATTGAGCGATGCGTAATGATCGCCGTCGCGCAGGTCGCGGTACGCTTTGTACAGCCCTTCGTGCTGACCAACCCAGGTGCTGTACTCCGAGAGCAGCGGCAGGGTTTGTTCATAGGCTTCGCGCAGTTCCGGGCTGTTTTTCACCGAGTTCAGGTGGCTGACCGGGGAGAAAATACGTCCCAGCACGTCGTCCACTTCGGCCAGCGGCTGACACAGATTTTCCCAGGTGTACGGCGCGCCCTGCGCTACCACGCTCTCTACCGCCGCGCGGCAGTTTTCCAGCGATTGGGTAACGGCTGGAACCACATGCTCGGGCAGAATTTTAGAAAACGGTGGCAACGAAAAAGGCGTCAGTAATGGATTGGTCATAAACGCTGTCCTGTTGAAATGAGTGAATGAAGCGCGCATCCGGCGCTGTGCATATTGTTTGTGTAATGGGGATAAGTGTAGAGGATTTCAATGCCAGCCGTAGCGGAAAAGCGCCCGGTGACGCTGCGCTTCGCGGGCCTGCGGGTAATCTGTTCCGATCTGCTGTAAACTGTGGCAAATCGTCATTTTCAGCGGAATATCACTATCCATGCTCAGTTATCGCCACAGCTTTCATGCAGGCAACCACGCCGACGTTCTTAAACATACCGTTCAGAGCCTGATCATCGAGTCGCTCAAAGAGAAAGATAAGCCATTTCTCTATCTGGACACCCACGCCGGCGCGGGCCGTTATCAGCTGAGCGGCGAGCACGCCGAGCGTACCGGTGAATATCTGGAAGGCATTGCCCGCGTCTGGCAGCAGGACGATCTGCCCGCCGAGCTGGAGCCATACATCGGCGTGGTGAATCACTTCAACCGCAGCGGCCAGCTGCGTTACTACCCGGGTTCACCGCTGATTGCCCGCCAGCTGCTGCGCGAGCAGGACAGCATTCAACTGACCGAACTGCACCCGAGCGACTTCCCGCTGCTGCGCGCTGAATTTCAGAAAGATAACCGCGCCCGCGTCGATAAAGCCGATGGCTACCAGCAGCTGAAAGCCAAATTGCCACCGGTTTCGCGCCGTGGCCTGATGCTGATCGACCCGCCGTACGAAATCAAAACCGACTATCAGGCGGTAGTGACCGGTATTCACGAAGGCTATAAACGCTTTGCGACCGGCACCTACGCCCTGTGGTACCCGGTGGTGCTGCGCGCGCAAATCAAGCGCATGATTAAAGATCTGGAAGCTACCGGCATCCGCAAAATCCTGCAGATTGAGCTGGCGGTGCGCCCGGACAGCGACCAGCGCGGCATGACCGCCTCCGGCATGATTGTAATTAACCCGCCGTGGAAGCTCGAAGCGCAAATGAACAACGTGCTGCCCTGGCTGCACAAAACGCTGGTGCCCGCGGGTACAGGCCACGCCACCGTCAGCTGGATCGTGCCTGAGTAATCGCAGTCATTGGTGGAACCAATTGATTTCAGGTATACAATCGCGGCAATTCACGATTAAGGATAAAAGCTATGACTAAGCATTATGACTACATCGCAATCGGCGGCGGCAGCGGCGGCATCGCCTCGATCAACCGTGCGGCCATGTACGGCCAGAAGTGTGCGCTGATTGAAGCCAAAGCGCTGGGCGGCACCTGCGTGAACGTGGGCTGTGTACCGAAAAAAGTGATGTGGCATGCGGCGCAAATCCGTGAAGCTATCCATATGTATGGCCCGGACTACGGCTTCGATACCACCCTCAATAACTTTGACTGGGACAAGCTGATCGCCAGCCGTACCGCTTACATCGACCGGATCCATACCTCGTACGATAACGTGCTGGGCAAGAATAACGTTGACGTGATCCGCGGTTTCGCCCGTTTCGTCGATGCGAAAACGATCGAAGTGAACGGCGAGACGATCACCGCCGATCATATCCTGATCGCCACCGGCGGCCGTCCGAGCCACCCGGACATTCCGGGCGCGGAATACGGCATTGATTCTGACGGCTTCTTCGAGCTGCCTGCCCTGCCAAAACGCGTTGCGGTGGTCGGCGCGGGGTATATCGCGGTTGAGCTGGCGGGCGTGATTAACGGCCTGGGTGCTGAAGCGCACCTGTTCGTTCGTAAACACGCGCCGCTGCGCAGCTTTGACCCGCTGATCGTCGAAACGCTGGTGGAAGTGATGAACGCCGAAGGTCCAGCGCTGCATACCCATGCCATACCGAAAGCCGTGGTGAAAAATGACGACGGCAGCCTGACCCTGACGCTGGAAGACGGCCGCAGCCAGACCGTGGACTGCCTGATCTGGGCGATTGGTCGCGAACCGGCGAACGATACCTTCAACCTGGCGGTTACCGGCGTGAAAACCGATGAAAAAGGTTACATCGTCGTCGATAAATTCCAGAACACCAGCGTACCGGGCATTTATGCGGTAGGCGACAACACCGGTGCAGTTGAACTGACGCCGGTTGCCGTGGCAGCAGGCCGCCGTCTCTCCGAGCGTCTGTTTAACAACAAGCCGGACGAGCATCTGGACTACAGCAACATCCCGACCGTGGTCTTCAGCCACCCGCCAATTGGCACCGTGGGCTTAACCGAACCGCAGGCGCGCGAGCAGTATGGCGATGACCAGGTGAAAGTGTATAAATCGTCCTTTACGGCGATGTACACCGCCGTTACCTCTCACCGTCAGCCGTGCCGCATGAAGCTGGTCTGCGTTGGCGCGGACGAGAAGATTGTCGGTATTCACGGCATTGGCTTTGGTATGGACGAGATCCTGCAGGGCTTTGCGGTGGCGCTGAAAATGGGCGCGACGAAGAAAGATTTCGACAACACCGTGGCAATCCACCCGACG
>DATEKR010000314.1:0-44898 GCA_035277345.1 Enterobacteriaceae bacterium | reverse complement strand
CGGCTCGGGGTGGATCTGCGCCTCGATACCAAAGACCTGACGCAGCAGCGCGGACTGCATCACCTGCTCCGGTGCGCCTTCGGCCATCACCTTCCCGCCGGATAACACCACCAGGTGGTCACAGTAGCGGCTGGCCTGATTAAGGTCGTGCAGCACGGCCACCACCGTTTTTCCGGCGAGATTCAGCTCGCGCATCAGCTTCATCAGCTCGACCTGGTGATTAATATCGAGCCAGGTGGTGGGCTCATCCAGCAGGACAACGGGCGTGTCCTGGGCCAGGAGCATTGCCAGGAAGGCGCGCTGACGCTGGCCGCCGGAGAGATCGGTTAGCCGCTGCCCGGCCAGGTGGCGGGTCTGGGTTTTATCCAGCGCCGCATCCACCCGCAGCCAGTCAGCCGCCGATAGTCTGCCCCACAGCGGCAGCCAGGGGCTGCGTCCGTAGGAGACCAGTTCGCGAACGGTGATCCCCTCCGGGGTCATATGTTGCTGCGGCAGCAAAGCCAGATACCGGGAAAGCTGGCGCTGACTCAGATCGGCTAATTTACCGTTATTAAGCGTTATCGTGCCGGATTCAGGCGCAATAAGCCGTGAAAGACACTTCAATAGCGTCGATTTTCCACAGCCGTTGGGGCCAAGCAGGGCGGTGATTTTCCCGGCGGGTAGGGTCAGCGACAGCCCGTCAAGGATGCGCGTTTTGCCGTATCCGGCGGTCAGGTTTTCTGTTTTCAGTTCCATTTAACGCATTCTCACTAACAGCCAGATAAACCAGGGCGCGCCGATAATGGCCGTCAGGACACCGGCGGGCAGTTCCATGGGCGGACGCAGGGTGCGTGCCAGCAGATCCGCCAGTAGCAGGACCGCGCCGCCCATCGCTGCCGACATCGGCAGGAGCCAGCGATGACGTCCACCGACCAGACGGCGCACCAGGTGCGGAACCACCAGACTGATAAAGCCAACCGGACCGCAGAGAGCAACGCAGGTCGCCGACAGCGCCACCGCCAGTAAGATCCCGCCGATTTGTACCCGCTGGATGCGTACACCCAGAGTGCTGGCCCGTTCGTCGCCAAGCGCCAGCAGGTCCAGATCGCGACACAGTCGCAGGCTCAGGGGAAGCAGCAGCGCCAGTACCGGCAGGGCAACGGCGACAAAAGACCAGTCTCGTCCCCATAGGCTGCCCGTCAGCCACAGCAGGGCATTGTTTACATCCTGCGGGCGCGACAGCATCAGGTAATCCGTCAGGCTGGCCCAGGTGGCCGAGAGGGCCACGCCGGTTAAGGCCAGCCGCATCGGGCGCGCGGTTCCGGCAAGCGCAAACAGCAGCAGCATCGCTGCCATTCCACCGACAAAGGCCAGCAGCGGCAGCCA
Source organism: Enterobacteriaceae bacterium (assembly GCA_035277345.1). GTDB lineage: Bacteria > Pseudomonadota > Gammaproteobacteria > Enterobacterales > Enterobacteriaceae > BIGb0383. The sequence continues at coordinate 43,533 of DATEKR010000314.1, read as the reverse complement.
GAACAGAGACAGGCCGGGTAGTAACAGCAGGGCGCTGACGGTGGCCAGACTGGCGGCATGATTGACGCCGAGAATATCCGGCGAGGCCAGCGGATTGCGAACTATCCCCTGCACCAGTACGCCGGAGACCGCCAGCGCCGCGCCGACAAACAGGGCCAGCAGCACCCGGGGCAGCCGGTACTGCATCAGGACATAGTGATGTTCATCGCCAGGCCGCCAGCCGCTGACCAGCGCCGACCAGGGAAGCGGTATCGCCCCCATTTGCAGAGACAGGGCCACAAGCAGTGCCAGCGCGAGAACCAGCGCAGAGGGCATCAATGTTTTCATCCACGCCTCCTGACCAGCCAGACAAAACAGGGTGCGCCGATCAGCGCCAGCACCGCCCCGGCGGGCATCTCGCCCGGCCAGGCCAGTCCTCGCGCCAGAACGTCGGCCAGCAGCATGACGGTCGCGCCAAGCAGCATACTCATCGGCAACATCCGACGCTGGTCATAACCCACCCACAGCCGCGCCAGATGCGGCATCAGCAGGCCGAGAAAGGCCACCGGCCCGGCGACGCTCACGCAGGCACCGACCAGCAGCAGAACCGCCAGATTAACCGCGACCCGCAGTCGGGTGAGATTGACGCCCAGGGTATGGGCGGCGGCGTCGCTGACATTAAGCAGATTCAGCTGACCGGCCAGCAACAGCATGGCGGGCGCGAGTACCACCACAAAGGGAAACAGCTGCCAGAATTCGGTCCAGCGGACGTGGGAAACGCCGCCCGCCAGCCAGTAAAAGATGCCAAAGGCGTGATCTTCTGCCAGCAGCAGCGTAATACGGGTTAAAGCCATACACAGCGCGGAGAGGGCGATCCCGGCCAGGATCAGCCGATGACGATCCCAGGTCTGGCGCCAGGCGCCGCCGGCCATCATCACCAGCAGCCAGCTAATGCCGCCGCCGCAGGCGGCAATGATCGCGATGGAGTAGCCCGCCAGCGGCGCAGGGCTGAGCGCGCTGGTCAATGCCATCGCCAGCGCGGCACCGCTGTTGATGCCCACCAGAGACGGCGAGGCCAGCGGATTATGGGTCAGGGTTTGCAGCAGGGCACCGGCCAGCGCCAGGCTGCCGCCCAGCAGCAGCGCGACCAGGCTGCGGGGCAGGCGCAGGTTCTGCACCAGCGCTTCCGGCAGCGGCGGTGACGGCTGAAAGAGCAGGGCGTGCAGCGCACTCAGCGGTGGGACAGGGATCGCCGACCAGCAAAACAGGCTTAGCCAGAACGCGCCGGCCAGCGCCACGAGCGGTAATCCCCATCTCAGGAGTGGATGAAGCCTGGGTTTCATTTCACGGCATCAAGCGGCTGATGATGGACAATTTTGACCATATCCGCACCGATACGCTCGGCGGCAAAGATCCCGCGCATGCGCGCCCAGGTATTGCTGTCGACTGCGGCAACCTGCTGTTTCTGCCCGGCCTGCAGCATCTGCCACAGGGTGTCCTGCTGCCATTTTTTGACGATGCTCTCTTCGCGGTAGTGGGCGACAATCAGCCACTGCGGATTAATTGCCAGCAACTGCTCCAGGTTAATGGACGGCATCGACGCCTGGCCTGCTGGTTCCGGCACTTTCAGCCCCATCGCACTGAGGACGCTGCCGGTATAAGTGTCGCGGGTATGCAGGTTGAACTGCTGTTCGCGGGACGTGCCGAACACCACGTTTGTTCCGGCGGGCAGCTGGCGGGCGAAGTCGGCCATCCGCTGACGGTGCAGGGCCAGGCGCTGCTGCATCTGTGCGTCTTTACCCAGCACGCTGCCGATAATGGCGGCGGACTGCAGGTTCTCTGCATAGGTTTCGTTGCGCGATTTCAACAGCAGTACCGGGGCAATGTGCTTCAGCGCATCGTAGATACCTGCATGGCGGCTGCTGTCGGCGATAATCAGGTCCGGCTTCAGGGCGCTGATGGCTTCCAGGCTTGGCTGGGCGCGAGTGCCGACCGATTGCCAGGGCTTCAGATGTGCGCGGACGTCGGCAAGAATACGTGACGGATCGTTATCATCCGCGATGCCTACCGGGCTGACATCCACGGCGGCCAGGGCGTCGGCAAAGGAGAGCTCCAGCACGACAACCCGTGAAGGTGACTGCGCCAGGGTAAAGTCTCCCTTCTGATCCTTCACGGTGACCGCCTGAACCTGGCTGGCGCTAAACAGCAGGGCCAGCAAAAGAGTACGAATCAGAATCAACATTGATGTCTCCAGAAACAGAAAGGCCGGGCAAATGCCCGGCACAGGTTCAGAACTTCACAGAGCCCTGCATATACAGCGTGCGCGGCTGCCCGGCGTAGAGGCCTTTGTTGTTATCCTCGTACGAGCGGGTGTAGTAGTCGTGATCGAAGATATTCTTCACCCCGAAGGCCAGGTTGAGCCCGGCCATCTCCGGGCCGAAATCGTAGGCTACGCGTGCGCCCCACAGCATATAGCCAGGGATGCGGCCGGTACTGCCATCTGCCGTTTCGGCCCAGGTATTGGCATTGTCGGCAAACTGGCTGGACTGGAAGTCGCTGTTCAGGTTAAAGGTCCAGCTTCCTGGCGTATAGTCAACGCCGAAGGCGCCTTTATGTTTTGGCGAGAATGGCACCTGATTGCCGTAGGTATCGCCCTGTTCGCGGATCTTCGCATCGACATATGCGTAGCTGGCGTAAACAGAGACGTTTTCCAGCGTGTCTGTCATATCGCTGAGATCGTAACGCAGCTTGCTTTCCATCCCGGTATGGCGGGTTTTGCCGCGTGCGGTGACGGTATCGTTGGTCTGGTTGGAGTCGTACTGATTATCAAAGTTGATCAGGAACAACCCAACTTCAGCACTTAGCGCACCGTTATCGTATCGGGTACCGAGCTCCCAGGTTCGCGCTTTTTCCGGTTCCACATTGCCGCTTTGCACAGCCTTGCCAATTTGACTGTACTGTACGGTGCCGAACGAGCCTTCTGTGTTGGCATAGAGATTCCAGCTGTCAGTAACGTGATAAAGAATATTGAGTGCCGGGAGCGGAGCGTCATAGCTCACTTCCTGGCGTTTCTGTTTCCGCAGGTCGTCCTGATAAGACTCAATATGTTCGAAACGCATGCCCGGCGTGATGGTCCAGTTGCCGACATCAATACGGTCATCCAGATACCAGGCGTGCGCCTCGGTGCCGGAACGGCTGTTGCGATCCCGTGCGCTGGAGGTGTCGGGCAACTGGCCGCTGGTGGTTGCGGTGTAATAGCGCATTTCATGGGTGGATTCATTCACGTAGCGATAGCCAACACCCACTTCATGCGCGGACGAACCCAGCATAAAGCTTTGACTGTAGCGCGGTTCTATTCCGCGTACCCAGTACTGACGCGGTGACAGAGTGATAATGTCCTTCTGCTCCAGCCAGCCGCTGCGCAGCGTGCGGGTATAGAAACCCTGAATATTGAATTTATGCTGGCTGTCCGGCATAAACTGGTAGCCAACGCTGGCGAGCTGACGACGGCCCCAGAAACGGTCATACGGACGGGTTGATTGCCAGCGGTCGGCGTTATAGTCGGCGCGTGACAGGCCGCCAGGCATATCCGCTTCTCCGTCGTAGTATTGCAGCAGGCTGTTAAAGGTATGCACCTCGTTCGGGGCATACTTACTTTTCAGCATCACATCGTCGATACGGGTGGCGCTGTGCTCGCGCCAGTCGCTGCCGCGGGTACCGGAATAGAGCAGCGCGGTTCCGAAGCCGTTATCCGCCGTACCGCCAATCAGTAGATTGTGCGTCTCTTTCGGGTTGTTTTGCGACGAGCGCGGGCTGAGCTGACCTTCAACCCCGGCTTCAATCCCGAAATCCTGCGGAATGGCGCGGGTCACGAAGTTCACCACGCCGCCAACGCTTTGCGGTCCGTAGCGTACGGCCCCGCCGCCGCGAACGACGTCGATGGCATCCATATTGCCCAGCGAGATTGGCGCCAGAGAGAGCTGCGGCTGGCCGTAGGGCGCAAAGGGAACCGGAATGCCGTCCATCAGGACGGTAGAGCGGCTGGCAAGACGCGGGTTGAGTCCGCGAATACCGAAGTTCATCGCCAGGTCATGGCTACCGGTGCCGTTATTTTCCGGGGCGTTAACGCCGGGAATTCGGTGCAGCGCTTCGCGCATGGTGGCCGCGCCGGTTTTGGCGAAATCCTCGCGGCGGACCACATCGCGGGCACCAGCGTGTTCGAACACGTCATTTTCGCGGGCTTCGCCAAGCCAGTCGCCGACGACCGTCAGGGACTCTTCCCCGGCCTTCGGGGCAGGCTCCAGCGTCCAGCTGTTGTCGCCAAGGGATTTAATCTGCAGGCCGCTACCGGCCAGCAGCGTCTGCAGGCCATCAGCGATCTCATAGTCGCCGTGCAGGCCGCTGCTGTGTTTACCCCGAGTCAGGCTGGCGTCGGACGCCAGCGCGATCCCGCTGGCGGCAGCATATTGGTTAAGGGCTTTATCGAGATCGCCTGCGGCGATGTCGTAGCGCATGGCGGCCAGGGCTGAGAACGAAGCCAGCCCGAGCAGCGGCAGCAGACTAAAGCGGATTGCCGTCACCAAAGGTGTTGTCTTACGAAGCGTCATTACGTCTCCATCATCATTTTTATTTGGTATTCAGGTATGAAGTCGTATGAGGGAAAGAAAAGGGACAATTGAAAATGAGAATTTTTTCGCTATCGTGGTGCGACCTGCACCCAGTAGCGGGTAACTGACTGAATTCTGACGGGTAATGTCTGCGCAATAATATTGAGGATGGCGTCGGTGTCCTTCAGGGGGAAGGTGCCGCTCAGCCGCAACCCGGCGACGGTCGGATCGCAGCGCAGTACACCCCGGCGATAACGGGCCAGGGTGGCAATCACCTCGCCCAGCGGTTTATCGCTAACGCTCAGCACGCCCTGCACCCAGCTGCCGGCTTCGTCATTAAGCGGCTGAATCTCTTCAAAACCGCTGGCGCTAAAGCGCAGGCTCTGACCCTGCTGGACCACCCGTTTCTGCATGGGATCGCTTGCCAGCGCGACGTCAACCGCGTGTTCATGAACGTCGAGCCGGGTTTCACTCTCCTGCTGATGGACATTAAAGCGGGTGCCCAGCGCCGTCAGCGTGCCGTCGTGGGTTCGCACGCGGAAAGGCCGCTGCTGGCTATCTTTACCGGTGGTCATGGCGATTTCGCCGTACCACAGGTGAATCAGACGCTGCTGCGTATCAAAACGCACGTCTACCGCGCTGTCGGTATTGAGGGTCAGGAGCGTGCCGTCATCGAGATGCTGCCGGCGAATTTCGCCTTTAGCCGTGCGGTAGTCTGCGCGCAGGCCTGTGCCGGTATCGGAGTGCCAGAGCTGCCAGCTGCTGCCGACACCGAGCAGCAGTACCAGGCCTTTAAGTACGTGGCGGCGGGTGATGGCTGTATCCTGCAGAGCGCGGCTGGCGACGTTGCCCGGTACCCGGTCTATCTGGTGGCGTAAGTTCTCTACCTGCTGCCAGGCCCACTGGTTATCCTGATGCCGGTCGATCCACTGCTGCCAGCGGGCTTCCTGCTGCGGGCTAACCTGACCCGCGCTTAATATGGCGTACCACTGGGATGCGGAGCGTAACGCCTGCCGACGTGCGTCGGTGAGCGGCGTCTTCACAACCCCTGCTCCAGGCGAAACAGCAGGCAGTGCTCGGTGGCTTTCGCCATGTATTTTTTCACCGAGCTGACCGAGACCGACAGACGCTGCGCGATCTCGTTATAGGTGAGGCCTTCAAGCTGAGAGAGCAGAAATGCCTGCCGTGCCTTCGCGCTGAGTCCGTCGAGCATCCGGTCGATCTGCTGCAGGGTTTCCAGCTGGGATTGATGCAGCTCCGGCGACGGGGCCAGGGCTTCCGGCAGCCGGGACAGCATCTCCAGATACGCTTTTTCCAGCGCGTGGCGGCGGAACAGATCCACCATCACCCGTCTGGCGATAGTACAAAGAAAGGATTTGGGATCGCGAATGGCGGTCAGTGATTCGCCGTTCATCACCCGCAGAAAGGTATCCTGGGCCACGTCGTCCGCGTCAAAGGCAGAGTGCAGCTTGCGCGTAAGCCAGTGTTTCAGCCAGCCATGATGCTCGCCATAAAGCGATTCAAGGGTAAAGTGTGCGGACGCTGCGGAGTGGTCAGACATAGCCGGATAGTACTAAAAGTTAATAGTCACGGCGTTATGTTAATATGAGAATGGTTCTCATTACAATTGAAATGCAAACGTCGCTGCGTTTATTACAGGATAAAAACGGCTAAGTGCTTACTTTGCATAAAAAAACAGCGCTTCATTTTTTGAAGCGCTGTTATACCCTCAGGTGATCACCATCGGCCAGTCAGGTGGTGTCTGGCTCATGATTTCCACCATCAGGACTTTCATATTTCCCCAGATCGCATCGACTTCGAGCATGTTGATGCCCAGCAGACCGGTAGCAAACCAGCAGGCGGCGGCAACGCCCAGCGTACTGCTGATGACCGCCAGGCCGATATAGTCGGATTTTCGAAACCGGATATTCAGGGTGCTGGCCAGAAACATCAGCACTGCGCTTAACAGCGGCCAGCGAAAGAGCAGGACGCCGGTCGTAATGGTAGCCATGAAACCTAACCTCAGAAGATAACAGGGGCCAGCAACAGCGCGGCACACAGCGGCTATCGGAGGCGTTAATCAGGGGGAAGAATGAAACGATGTCTTTGTTGGTATCGTTTTGTGAACTCTATCACATTTGGTGTTTTATTAGCCAGTAAAAAGAGGGGGAGAAAGCCCGTTTTTACATCATTTATGCCGTTCGACAGTTATTGCTCGACGGAAAACATTGCTCTTCTGTAAGATTGCCAGGCGAAAAGAGAATCCGGCCTTTTAAGGCTAATTAAAAAACGTTTTTTCCAGGACTATTCTCACCCTAATAAAAACTAAAGGCGTACTTTTAGTTTGCCTTACGGGCAAATATTATCGTCATAACCAAATATTAGGATGAGGTAGCGAAAAGTCGGTTGCTAATGTTGGGTGTTTCATGCAACGTAACCGTCTGTTTATGTATAGCAACGCGTGCAGCCTGTCGATCACAGGCACATATAATGCAGGGATATTGGGCGAAAATGAATCGTAGCGCACTGCGCAGGCTGCTGAGAATCGTCGGGGTTATTCTGGTAACGTCCCTGCCGATAGTGCTGGCCTTATGGTTTGCCCAGTTAAGAGCCGTAAGTGAAACCAGCAGTCAGTTACGTTCATTTTCCGATCTGGTTTTGAATAAAACCGAGGCGGTTGTGCATCAGGCCGATTTGGCCCGCGAGGCGGCGGAAAAATATCAGGGTGATATTTGTTCTGAAGCCCATCAGGAAAATATGCTTAATATTATTCGTGGGCGTTTATATGTCGACGATCTTATTTATGCACAGGGTCAGAGTTTTATATGTTCGACGGTAAGTAAACCGTCACAGCCTTATATGATGGCAGAACCGGATTATCGCCGCCCACCGAATATTTCGATCTATTATTATCGTGATATCCCCTTCTACCCTGGCTACCGGATGACGTATTTGCAGTTGGGTCATTACGCGGTGGCGATTAACCCGCTTTCGTTTAGCGAAGTGATGACCAACGATCCTGCTCTGGTCTATGGCGTCTATGATACGGTCACCGGCGCGCTGTTTTCGGCCAGCGAATCCGCCGATGCCCGTCATCTGCGTGAACTGGCCCATCAGGAAGCCTCCGCCTTCCAGCAGGACGGGCGTTTTTACGCGATTACCCGCTCGGCGAAGCGCCCGATTGCGGTCATTGTTGCCACCACCCAGACCCGCTTTTATCAAAACCTCTGGCATCAGGTCACCCTGACGCTGCCGCTGGGCATTCTCTGCAGCATTTTGCTGCTGCTGGTCTGGTCCCGAACACGGCGCGAGTTTAACTCTCCCCGGCGCAGGCTACAGCGCGCGCTTGATCGACGGCAACTTCGGCTCCACTACCAGCCCATTATTGATATTAAAAATAATACCTGCGTGGGGGCTGAAGCATTATTACGCTGGCCGGGATCTAACGGCCAGGTGATGAGCCCGGCGGAATTTATCCCGCTGGCGGAAAATGAGGGAATGATTGAACGTATTACGGATTATGTGGTTGAAGAAGTCTTCACTGATTTAGGTAGCTATCTCTCCGCCCATCCCGGGATCTATATCTCCATTAACCTCTCCGCCGCTGATTTTCATTCTCCACGCCTGATCTCCCTGATCACGGATAAAGCGCAGGAGTATTCCGTTCGTACTCAGCAGATCAAAATCGAAGTGACCGAACGTGGCTTTATTGACGTGCCGAAAACGACGCCGGTGATCCAGGCGTTCCGCCAGGCCGGGTATGAGGTTGCCATCGATGATTTCGGTACCGGCTACTCAAACCTGCACAATCTCTACTCGCTGAACGTGGATATCCTGAAAATCGATAAGTCCTTTATCGATACGCTGGCGACCAACAGCACCAGCCATCTGATCGCTGAGCATATTATTGAAATGGCGCAGAGCCTGCGACTGAAGACGATTGCGGAAGGGGTGGAAACCGCTGAGCAGGTGAACTGGCTGCTCAAGCGCGGTGTGCAGTATTGTCAGGGGTGGCACTTCGCCAAAGCGATGCCACCGCAGGACTTTACCGGCTGGCTATTACAGTACGCGGTGCTCAGTACGAAGTAGCCTGCATCGACGACGGATTATGGCGATAGTCGCTGGGCGTCCGGTCGAACTCCCGGCGGAATACCCGGGAAAAGGTTTGCTGCGATACGTAGCCTAAGTCCATCGCGATATCGAAAATCGGACGGCGGGTGGTGCGCAACGCTTCCGCCGCCAGCAGTAGCCGGCGCTGGCGAATATAGTCGCCCAGCGTCTGGTGCATCACCGCACGGAACATCCGCTGTAGATACCATTTTGAATACCCGGATTTCGCGGCGACCACGTCAATGTTAAGGGGTTGATCGATATGTTCATCAATCCATTCAATAAGGGTTTGAATAATTGCCTGATGGGACATAAACCGGCCTCTTTACTGGATTCGTCGTTTTGTCTGCGGGCGAGTATAATTCCTCAAGTTAACTTGAGGTAAAGCGATTTATGGAAAAGAAATCAACGCGAATTAAAACCCTGCTGACGCCGGGCGAGGTGGCAAAACGCTGTGGGGTGGCGGTGTCAGCCCTGCATTTCTATGAAAGCAAAGGGTTGATTAAAAGTACGCGCAACGCCGGTAATCAGCGACGTTATCGCCGCGATGTGCTGCGTTCTGTGGCGATCATTAAAATCGCCCAACGGATTGGGATCCCGCTGGCGACCATCGGCGAGGCGTTTGGCGTTCTGCCTGAAGGTCAGCCTCTCAGTGCGAAAGAGTGGGCGCAGCTCTCCTCGCTCTGGCGCGAGGAGCTGGACCGACGTATTCATACGATGGTGGCGCTGCGGGATCAGCTTGATGGCTGTATTGGCTGCGGTTGCCTGTCGCGGCGCGACTGTCCGCTGCGTAACCCGGAAGATAAGCTGGGTGAGCGCGGCACCGGTGCGCGACTGCTGGAAGAGGATTAAGGGAATTTAAAAAAACTAAAGCGCCCAACTGGGGCGCTTTAGTCGTTCCGGTCTTTGTCTTTCGCTCTATCCCGCCTGCGTGCGGGAGGGTTTCCCCCGACATCAACACCCCTCAATTGAGCAATCTGGAGGTTCCGGATTGTGCTGACAATTAAAGTCTGGCACAGGTCGGCAGAATCGCCAGTGAGTGGTCATTTTTTCGCCATAATTTTTTTCACTATCAGAAACAGTTTCCTATAGTTATTCAGAATAACGAGAAGGAGAACATCATGCTGACGGTACACCATCTGAACCAGTCCCGCTCCCAGCGTATCTTATGGGCGCTTGAAGAGTTGAATCTGCCTTACAAACTGGTGCGCTATCAGCGTGAGAGCAACATGCTCGCACCGGAGGCGTTAAAGAAAGTGCATCCGCTGGGGAAATCCCCGGTGCTGGAAGATAACGGCCTGGTGCTGGCGGAGTCAGGGGCGATCCTCGAATATCTGCAGGAAACCTACGATCCGGATGGCCATTTCAGGCCGCAAGAGCCTGCTGAGCGACAGCTGTACCGCTTCTGGCTGCACTATGCCGAAGGGTCTTTAATGCCTTTACTGCTGATTAAGCTGGTCCTGGGCCGTTTCGGTAAACCGCCGGTGCCCTTCGGGTTGCGCACGCTTGGCGGGGCGCTGGGGAAAGGCGTGCAAAAAGCCTGGCTTAACGGGCAGGTTAAGACCCATGCCCGGTTTATTGAATCCCATCTCGCCGGGCAGCCCTGGTTTGCCGGAGAGCAGCTGAGCATGGCCGATGTTCAGATGACCTTCCCGGTGTTTGCGCTACTGGCCCGCGGCGAGGCGGGCGACCTGCCGAATATTGAGGCCTGGCGTGAGAGGATTGAGCGTCGTCCCGGCTGGCAGCGTGCCATTCAGCAGGGCGGACCGTTCGAGCTGCCGGGCGCGTAATCTTTGCCAAAACGTTAGCAGATTGCGCATAAACGATAACGTTTGCGCATTCTTTGGCTACTTCTTCATCACCCTCTGTTATTTTTCGCGAAAACCGGCAAAGTTCAGTTGAAAAGAGGGGGCTTCGGGCAGGATAATCGTTTGCCTTTTTTTGACACACCGTTTTGTATACGCGGAGCTAAACGTTTGCTTTTTCGCGTCGCCCCCTGGCGCACCGATGTAGCACAAGGAGATGACGTTTCGCTGGCAGTGGATTGTCCATCACGTATATGACGAAAATAAAAAACTCTCAGGGGATGTTTCTATGTCTACGCCTTCAGCGCGTACCGGCGGTTCACTTGACGCCTGGTTTAAAGTATCTGCTCGTGGCAGCACCGTCCGTCAGGAAGTGGTTGCCGGCTTAACCACCTTCCTGGCGATGGTCTATTCCGTTATCGTCGTTCCGGGGATGCTGGGTAAAGCGGGCTTCCCACCGGCGGCCGTTTTTGTCGCGACCTGCCTGGTAGCCGGCGTCGGCTCCATTGTGATGGGGCTGTGGGCGAACCTGCCGCTGGCCATCGGCTGCGCCATTTCACTGACCGCCTTTACTGCCTTTAGCCTGGTGCTGGGGCAGCAGATCAGCATTCCTGTGGCGCTGGGCGCCGTCTTCCTGATGGGCGTGCTGTTTACCGTGATCTCCGCGACTGGCATTCGTAGCTGGATCCTGCGCAACCTGCCTCAGGGTGTTGCGCACGGTACCGGTATCGGTATCGGCCTGTTTCTGCTGCTGATCGCCGCGAACGGCGTCGGCCTGGTGGTGAAAAACCCGCTGGAAGGCCTGCCGGTTGCGCTGGGTCACTTCGCCAGCTTCCCGGTGATTATGTCCCTGATTGGTCTGGCGATGATTATCGGTCTGGAAAAACTGAAAGTACCGGGCGGCATCCTGCTGACCATCATCGGTATTTCCATTGTCGGCCTGATTTTCGATCCGAACGTGCACTTCTCCGGGATTTTCGCGATGCCGTCTCTGAGCGATGAGAACGGCAACTCCCTGATCGGCAGCCTCGATATTATGGGCGCGCTGAACCCCATCGTCCTGCCAAGCGTGCTGGCGCTGGTGATGACGGCGGTATTTGATGCCACCGGCACCATCCGTGCGGTCGCCGGTCAGGCGAACCTGCTGGATAAAGACGGCCAGATTGTTAACGGCGGCAAAGCGCTGACCACTGACTCCCTGAGCAGCGTCTTCTCCGGCCTGGTGGGTGCAGCTCCGGCGGCGGTCTATATCGAATCGGCAGCCGGTACGGCAGCCGGTGGTAAAACCGGTCTGACGGCGATTACCGTTGGCGTTCTGTTCCTGCTGATCCTGTTCCTCTCTCCGCTCTCTTATCTGGTTCCTGCTTATGCAACGGCTCCGGCGCTGATGTACGTCGGCCTGCTGATGCTGAGCAACGTCGCGAAAATCGACTTCAACGACTTTGTTGATGCGATGGCGGGTCTGATCACGGCGGTGTTTATCGTCCTGACCTGCAACATCGTGACCGGGATTATGATCGGTTTCGCCTCGCTGGTGATTGGCCGCGTGGTGTCCGGTGAGTGGCGCAAGCTGAACATCGGCACCGTGGTTATCGCAATCGCGCTGGTAGCATTCTACGCGGGCGGCTGGGCTATCTAAGGCTCCCTCCCTACAAAAACGGGTGGCTCAGGCCGCCCGTTTTGCCATTTAAGGCATATCCTGTTGCCCTTGTATTGATTAAGATGTTTTAGTATCAGAGCACGACGCTCTGTCGTTATTAAAAAGACACTGCAAACAGGGACAGCATGGAAATCTTCTTCACAATACTCATCATGACCCTCGTGGTCTCGCTTTCCGGCGTTATTACACGCGTACTGCCGTTTCAAATTCCGCTGCCGCTGATGCAGATCGCCATCGGCGCGAGCCTGGCCTGGCCGACCTTTGGCCTGCACGTCGAGTTCGACCCTGAGCTCTTCCTGGTTCTGTTTATTCCGCCCCTGCTGTTTGCCGACGGCTGGAAAACGCCGACCCGCGAATTTCTTGAACACGGTCGGGAAATCTTCGGCCTGGCGCTGGCCCTGGTGCTGGTGACGGTGGTGGGGATCGGCTTCCTGATTTACTGGCTGGTGCCGGGTATTCCGCTGATACCGGCTCTGGCGCTGGCGGCGGTGCTGTCGCCGACCGATGCGGTGGCGCTCTCGGGTATTGTCGGCGAAGGCCGTATTCCGAAAAAAATTATGGGCATCCTGCAGGGCGAGGCGCTGATGAATGACGCCTCCGGCCTGGTGTCGCTGAAGTTTGCCGTGGCGGTGGCGATGGGGACCATGGTCTTCACCGTCGGTGGTGCTACGGTGGAATTTTTCAAAGTGGCGGCGGGCGGTATCCTGGCGGGCTTTGTGGTGAGCTGGCTGTATGGTCGCTCCCTGCGTTTTCTCAGCCGCTGGGGTGGCGATGAACCGGCGACGCAAATTGTGCTGCTGTTCCTGCTGCCGTTCGCATCCTATCTGATTGCCGAACATATTGGCGTCTCGGGCATTCTGGCGGCGGTGGCGGCCGGGATGACTATTACCCGCTCCGGGGTCATGCGCTCCGCGCCGCTGGCGATGCGTCTGCGTGCCAACAGTACCTGGGCGATGCTGGAGTTTGTCTTTAACGGCATGGTCTTCCTGCTGCTGGGTCTGCAGCTGCCGGGCATTCTCGAAACCTCTCTGGCGGAGGCAGCGGCTGACCCGAACGTGGAAATCTGGATGTTGTTTACCGACATTATCCTGATCTACGCCGCGCTGATGCTGGTTCGCTTCGGCTGGCTGTGGACGATGAAAAAATTCAGTCGTCGCTTCCTCAAGAAAAAGCCGATGGAGTTTGGCGCCTGGAGCACCCGTGAGCTGCTGATCGCCTCCTTTGCCGGGGTGCGCGGGGCCATTACCCTGGCCGGTGTGCTCTCTATTCCGCTCTTTATTTCTGAAAACGTGCCCTTCCCGGCGCGCTATGAACTGGTGTTCCTGGCCACGGGTGTGATCCTTATCTCCCTGTTTGTCGGGGTTGTTGTGCTGCCGATCCTGCTCCAGCACATTGAGGTTGGCGACCACTCCATGCAGCGTCAGGAGGAGCGCCTGGCGCGGTCCGCGACCGCCGACGTGGCGATTGTTGCGATCCAGAAGATGGAAGAGCGCCTGGTGAACGACGCCGAAGAGAACATCGACAACCAGCTGTTGAAGGAAGTCAGTTCACGGGTTATCGGAAACCTGCGCCGTCGCGCCGACGGGCGTAACGATGTGGAGAACTCGATGCAGGAAGAGAATCTCGAACGCCGCTTCCGCCTGGCGGCGCTGCGTTCCGAGCGCGGCGAGCTTTATCACCTGCGTGCCACCCGGCAGATCAGCAATGAAACCCTGCAAAAAATGCTGCACGACCTCGATCTGCTGGAAGCCCTGCTAATCGAAAAAGCGTAAGCGACGCCGCCTCTGTTCAGGAGGCGGCATTTTTCCCCAGCCAGAATGACTCGCAGCACGTTAGCCACGCCTGGGCGCTTTGCGACAGATACACCCCGTCACGCCAGATCATGCCCAGCTGCCAGCTGAGATCGCTCTGGAGCGGGATCCAGCGCAGAGCCTGTTTATCCAGACGCTGGCAGATGGGTTCCGGCAGGACGGCGATGCCGATGCCCGCCTGCACCATGGCCGCGAGAAAATCCCACTGTCCGCTGCGTACCGCAATGCGCGGCGTGACGCCGTGCTGGTGGAATAGCCGTGAAAGCTGGCGGCTGAGGGCGAAATCTTCGTTATAAATCAGCAGGGGATGCTCCGCCAGTTGCTCGGGAGAGATGGCCTGCTGGTCGGCCCAGGCGTCGGTGCGCGGCACCAGGACGCACAGCGGGTGGCTGAACAGCGACAGGGTGGTCAGGCTGCTATCCTCTTCTACCGGCAGGGCGGTCATCGCCAGATCCAGCTCGCCGTTCATCACCGCCTGCTGGACCGTCAGGCCGCCAGATTCAGAAATTTTAAGCTCCACACCGGGGTAGCGCTGGCGAAACAGGCCGATGGGCCCGGCCATGAGCACCCCGACCATCGGGGGAATGCCCAGTCGCAACACGCCGCGGTTAAGGTGGTTGATGTCATTCAGCTCGGCTTCCAGCTGGCGGAACTCATCGAGGATCGCCAGCCCGCGTTCAAACACCACCCGGCCGGTGTCGGTGAGTAGTAGCCTGCGTCCATCGCGGATCAGCAGCGTGCAGTTCAGCTCATCTTCAAGGTTTTTCAACATCTTACTGATGGTTGGCTGGGTGACGAAAAGTTTCTCGGCTGCGCGGGTAAAGCTTTGCTGACGCACCACTTCGACGAAATAGCGCAGCGTTCGAATATCCATCATTATTCCTCGTGACTATACCTGCGATGAGTTTAATTCATTTCAGTCGCGATCGTGCGCTCTCTATACTGTGCTTCTTTGTTTTTATTCAGGAAATCAAAAGATGGCTGTGGCCTATAGCCGCGTAGCGCCCGTGCTACTGCAGCGCTTACAGATCCCGGTGCAGGTGGTGCTTTATGCCGGGCTGTTTGTCGTGGCGGAATATCTGGTGGCCTGGCTGCACCTGCCCCTTCCGGCAAACCTCGTCGGGATGCTGATCCTGCTGATGCTGATCCTCTGCCGTGTTGTGCCTCTGCGCTGGGTGCGGGCCGGTGCTGCCTGGCTGCTGGCGGAAATGTTGCTGTTTTTTGTCCCGGCGGTGGTGGCGGTAGTCAATTACGCGCAGCTGTTGATGGTTGACGGCTGGCGCATCTGTCTGGTGATTGCCCTGAGCACGCTGCTGGTGCTGGGCGCGACCGCCTGGGTGGTCGATAAGGTCTACCGCTATGAAGTACGCAGGGCCGGACATGAGTGATTCCCTGGTCAGTATCCTGTGTCTGGTGATGACCGTGGCGCTCTATTTTGCCAATAAACGGCTCTACCGACGTTTTCACAAACTGCCGCTGATGCCGCTGGTCTTTACTCCGCTGCTGCTGGTGCTGATCCTGGTCTTCGGCCATATTTCGTACCAGAACTATATGGGCGAAAACCACTGGCTGATATGGCTGCTGGGTCCGGCAACCATTGCCTTCGCCGTGCCGGTCTATGACAACCTGACGATCATTAAACGTCACTGGATGTCCCTGACCGCTGGCGTGGTGACGGCCACGGTGGTGGCGGTCACCTCTTCCATCTGGCTGGCGCGCCTGTTTACCCTTTCCGATGAGATCCAGCGCAGTCTGGCGGTGCGTTCCGTGACCACGCCCTTTGCGCTGGCGGCGGCGAAGCCGCTGGGCGGCCAGCCGGATCTGGTGGCGCTCTTTGTGGTGATCACCGGCGTGTTCGGCATGGCGGTGGGGGATGTGCTCTTTCTGCGGCTTGCTATCCGTGAAGGGATGGCTAAAGGTGCAGGATTTGGTGCCGCCTCGCACGGGGCCGGGACGGCGCGATCTTATGAACTGGGCCAGCAGGAGGGCGTGGTGGCAAGCCTGGTGATGATGCTTTCCGGCGTGGTGATGGTGCTCCTGGCACCGCTGGTGGGACGGCTGATGTTTTAGCCGCCGGTTGCCCGGCGGCAACAGAACGTTACTGTTTTTTCAGCCGGGCAACCAGTTCAAATTCACGGAAGTTCACCGGACGCTGCTGCTGGATGGAGATATTCCCGGCGATACCGGTGAGGATCGACATGGCCCCGGCGCGGTGGTCGGCGGCGCGTTGCAGCGGGTCGTGGACGGGGTCGCCAAACAGATCCGCCAGCATGGCGTTATCACCGCCGCCGTGTCCGCCTTCTCCCTGGTTAAACCCGGCTTTCCAGGGCGCGGCAAACATCGGGAAGACGGTGATATCGCACTGCTCCAGGCTTCCTTCGTTTTCTCGTTTTCCCCCGGCGTTAACGTAGGACTTCTCCACCAGCTTCATCTCCAGTCGGCCCTCGCTGCCGTTAAACACCACGTTCAGTCCTTCCCACGGCAGATACGCGTTCAGAGAGTAGGTGAGCTGCACCTGATTCTGGTACTTTACCAGCACCGACATCGTATCCTCAATGGTGATCCCGTCGCTGAACACGCTCTGGTCACGGAAGTAGTTATCCTCATGTTCGGCATCCAGATAGAGCGCCTTAAGCTGGGGGTTATCCTCCATATGCAGGGCGAACGGATCGTCCTTCGCAGCGGCATAGCCGTGGGCGCGTGGGTAAAACTTGCGGATCCCCCGCTTTTCAGCGTTTTCTTTACCGTAGAAACGCAGGCCGCCTTCGGCATATACCCGCTCGGGATAGCTGTCCAGCCAGAAGTTCATCAGATCGAAATGGTGGGTGGACTTATGCACCAGCAGCCCGCCGCTGTTGCGTTTTTCCCGATGCCAGCGGCGGAAATAGTCCGCGCCGTGCTCGGTATTGAGCAGCCATTCAAAGTGGACGGAGTGGACTTCGCCGATGGTGCCCTGCATCAGCAGTTCGCGGACTTTGCTGTGGTGCGGGGCGTAGCGGTAGTTAAAGGCCACCCGCACCTGACGGCCGGTCTGCTCAATGGCATCAAGAATACGCAGCGCCCGGGCTTCGTCGATGGTCATCGGCTTTTCAGTGATCACATCGCAGCCCGCATGAAGGGCGCGGACGATGTAGTCATCGTGGGTGCGGTCCATGGTGGTCACAATAAGGGTGTCGGGGCGAGTTTCGCGGATCATCTCCTCGAACTGCTCAGCCTGCCAGCAGGAGACGGGCTGCGCACCGGTTTCGCTCAGTAGCCGGTTGGCGTACTGCATCCGGGTCTGGTTGTTATCGCAAAAGGCCACCAGGCTGGCGCTGTTTTTCCACTGTCCACCGATTGCCGAAATATAGAGTCCGGCACGTCCGCCGGTGCCTACCAGGGCATATTTTTTCATATTGTCCTCATTAAATAATCGCTTACTATCAGAGCATGGAAAGAATTCGGGCGACGCAATGAAACGTATTCCGCAGCAGCTGATGGAGCTGAACAGCACCTTGATCTGGCACTGGCCGTGGCTGGTTCAGAGCGTCGAGAGTGCGAAGCGGCACGGCTTCACCGGTATCATCCTTCACCAGCAGGAACTGCTGTCGCTGCTGGCGACGCCGTCGCCTCTGAGCCAGCGGTTGCAGGTCGGTAACCTGATCCATCAACAAAACTACAGCCTGCAGTACTTAAAACGGGTCAACGACTACCTGCAGGCGAACCAGCTCTCCTTCTGGTTGCAGGGGGAAGCGGCCCCGTCCGACGATATTATTAAGCGCAAATTCCCCGAGTTCTCCTTCGATGAGAAGAGCGCCCCGGACTTCTGGTCACGGTTTTACGCCGCGATTTTCACCGCGCTGTTGCCCGCACTGCCGCACCTCGGCGGTATCATCCTGAGCCTGACCACGCCGGCCTTCCAGACCGGTGGCTGGCAGCAGAGCCTGCATCAGGTCTGGAGCCAGCTGCGGGCGCAGGGCAAAAAGCTGGTGCTGCGCGACTTTATCGATAGCTCCTGGCCGCGCCAGCAGCTTTCAGGCGTGCTTTCCCGGCTGCCTGACGACGTGCGGGCCTCGATTAAAGCCACGGAGCTGGACTATCACCCCGGCTTTGCAAATCATCCCCATATCACCGGTTTGCCGGGGCATAAAAAGTGGATCGAATACGATCTCTGGGGCACCGGCTACGGCTGGACGATCCTGCCCTGCTGGCTGGGCGACGAGATTGCCGGCCGCCTGAGCTGGGCCATCAGCGCCGCTGAGGGCGAAATCGAAGCTGTCTCCTCGCGGGTCAGCTGGCAGTGGCTGCCCGACAGTCGGGTGATGGACACGGCCAACGCCATTAATCTTTATGGCCTGACGGCGGCGAATCAGGCCGATAACAGCGCCGGATCCGCCTTTGACCGCTGGGCCGAACAGCAGCAGCTGCGCTTTCGTCATCAGCAGGACCGCCAAAGGCTGGCGACGCTGCTCTACAGCAGCCACGACTGGCTGTGTAAAACCCCCAACCTGCTGGGACGACGGCTGCATGACCAGAGCCAGGTCCCGCAAAGTCTTGCCCAGGCCCAGCAGCTGCTGCATATGGATACCCGCAGCGCCAACTGGCTACAGGCATATCAGCCCCTTTTCCCGGCGGATGACCGGGCGGGCGGCGCTGAACAGCGCCAGCTGATCGCCCTCGAAAAGGAGGCTGCCTGTTTTCTCAGCGCCGCTGCGGTGCAGGCCCTGCGCGAACTGACTCCGCGTATTGGCGGCGGCGATGAGACGCTGACGGTGCTGCTGGCGGCCTGGCGCAATGGCGAAATCTATAGCCAGATGTTTGCCCGCGTGGCGGCCGCCGTGGCCGATTTACTTTGGTGCGACCGCTATGGCGAACCCGCTGAGCGCGTAGCGGCGGAACATCAGCAGATCCTGCTGCGCTATGCCGATACCGTCGCCCGCTGGGTCGATAACCCGCCTGAAGGTAGCCCGCTGTATCTGCCTCTGCTGCTCAGTCCCGAGCGGCTAAGCCGTTTTGCCGATAGCCTCGTGATGAATTCAGCATAAAAAGGGGGCGAAGAATTGTCTCGTTCGGCAGGCGGTCCTGCGCTGGGCTTTCGCGGGAAAGGGGAAAAAGTGTGATGGGGTCGGCGAACCGGCAATAAATCCTGTGACGTCGATCTTGTTTTCATTCCGCTGCGGCGTGAAGTTGCTCACGCCACACGGGAAAAAATGTGATCCCCGGCCTGGCGGCCGGGGAAGGGCGTAAAGGCTTAGTGGGCGCGACCCTGTTCGATGCCGATCCCGGTCTGGGAGCGGATAAACTGGGCACGGAAACGCTCGCGCTCGCGCTTGCCTTCTTCGGAGTTATCGGTGATCGAGAACAGCCAGATCCCAATGAAGGCGACGGCGATAGAGAACAGCGCCGGGTATTCGTAAGGGAAGACCGCCGTGGCATGGCCGAGGATTTTGACCCAGATTGTCGGACCGAGGATCATCAGGATCACCGCCGTCAGCAGGCCAAGCCAGCCGCCGATCATCGCTCCACGGGTGGTCAGCTTCGACCAGTACATCGACAGCAGAATAATCGGGAAGTTACAGCTGGCGGCGATGGAGAAGGCCAGTCCGACCATAAAGGCGATGTTCTGGTTTTCAAACAGGATCCCCAGCAGGATCGCCACAATCCCCAGCACCAGCACGGTGATCTTCGATACCCGTAGCTCCTGACGCTCGCTGGCACCTTTACGGAAAACGTTGGCATAGAGGTCATGCGACACCGCAGAGGCACCGGCCAGGGTCAGCCCGGCGACCACCGCCAGGATGGTGGCGAAGGCCACGGCGGAGATAAAGCCGAGGAACAGATTGCCGCCGACCGCATCAGAGAGGTGAACCGCCGCCATATTGTTGCCACCGATAAGCTGCCCCGCCGCGTCTTTAAACGCCGGGTTCGCGCCCACCAGCATGATGGCACCGAAGCCGATGATAAAGGTCAGAATATAGAAGTAACCCATAAAACCGGTGGCATAGAGCACGCTCTTACGCGCTTCGCGAGCATCGCTCACGGTGAAGAAACGCATCAGAATATGCGGCAGACCCGCAGTACCGAACATCAGGCCCAGACCCAGCGACAGGGCGGATATCGGGTCCTGAACCAGCCCGCCGGGGCTCATAATCGCCACGCCTTTCGGGTGGACGGCCATCGCTTCGTTAAACAGGTTATTAAAGCTAAAGCCCACGTGCTTCATCACCATAAAGGCCATGAAACTGGCGCCGAAAAGCAGCAGTACGGCTTTGATGATCTGTACCCATGTGGTGGCGAGCATCCCGCCAAACAGTACGTACATCACCATCAGCACGCCGACCAGCACCACCGCCACATGGTAGTTGAGACCAAAGAGCAGTTCGATAAGCTTGCCTGCGCCGACCATCTGGGCAATCAAATAGAGCGCAACGACCACCAGCGAACCGCAGGCCGACAGCGTACGAATCGGCCCCTGTTTCAGGCGGTATGAGGCGACATCGGCGAAGGTATAGCGACCGAGGTTACGCAGACGTTCGGCGATCAGGAAGAGAATAATCGGCCAGCCGACCAGGAAGCCGAGAGAGTAAATCAGCCCGTCATAGCCGGAGGTATACACCAGCGCGGAAATGCCGAGGAATGAGGCGGCCGACATAAAGTCACCGGCAATCGCCAGGCCATTCTGGAAACCGGTGATATTGCCCCCGGCGGTGTAGTAATCGTTACGGGAGCGGACGCGCTTTGAGGCCCAGTACGTAATGTACAGCGTCAGCACCACGAAGATCAGGAACATGATAATCGCCTGCCAGTTGGTGGGCTGGCGCTCTACGGCACCGGTCAGCGCATCGGCGGCTATCGCGCTAAAGGGCAGAGTGGCGGCAAGCGCCGTCAGGACTTTTTTCATGATGACTTCACCTCACGCAGCACCGCATTGGTGAGCCGTTCAAACTCACCGTTGGCCCGCCAGACATACACGGCGGTCAGAACAAAAGAGATCACGATGACGCCGATCCCTATCGGGATGCCGCGTGTGACGCTGGTGCCCGCGTGCAGGGGCGTTCCCAGCCAGCCCGGAGCAAAGGCGATCAGCAGAATAAAGCCGACGTAAATCACCAGCATAATCAGTGAAAGAATGGCGGCAAACCGCTGCCGTTTTTCGACCAGCTCCTTAAAATGCGCACTGTTTTCTATCTGCTGATAAATAGTGTTATTCATCACAGACTCCTCAGAGGTAAGAGTAGGGTTTTATTTTTCCCTCTCCCGAAATGGGAGAGGGATAGACGGTCAGGATGGCATGGCGATGGCCTGCTTCTCTTCGAGCAGTTTTTCCACGACGCCCGGATCGGCAAGCGTAGAGGTATCGCCAAAGTTGCTGGTATCACCGGCGGCGATTTTGCGCAGAATACGGCGCATGATTTTGCCGGAGCGTGTTTTCGGCAGTGAGTCGGTCCAGTGCAGCACATCCGGCGTCGCCAGCGGGCCTATCTCTTTACGTACCCAGTTGCGCACCTCGGCGTACAGCTCCGGCGTCGGCTCTTCCCCGTGGTTCAGCGTCACGTAGGCGTAGATCGCCTGGCCTTTGATGCTGTGAGGAATACCGACCACTGCCGCTTCGGCGATTTTCGGGTGCGAAACCAGCGCCGATTCGATCTCAGCTGTGCCAAGACGGTGGCCGGAGACGTTCAGCACGTCATCGACGCGGCCGGTTATCCAGTAGTAACCGTCCTCGTCCCGACGTGCACCGTCGCCGCTGAAGTACATATTTTTAAAGGTGGAGAAGTAGGTCTGCTCGAAGCGCTCGTGGTCACCGAACAGGGTACGCGCCTGGCCCGGCCAGGAGTCGACGATGGTCAGGTTGCCTTCGGTAGCGCCCTCAAGGGCGTTACCTTCGTTATCCACCAGCGCAGGTTGCACGCCGAAGAAGGGACGTGTAGCGGAACCGGCTTTCAGAGGCGTCGCACCGGGCAGCGGGGTGATCATAAAGCCGCCGGTTTCGGTCTGCCACCAGGTGTCCATCACCGGGCATTTTTCCTTGCCGATCTTCTTCCAGTACCACTCCCAGGCTTCCGGGTTGATCGGCTCGCCTACTGAACCCAGAATGCGCAGGGACGAGCGGTCGGTACCGTCAATCGCCTTGTCGCCTTCGGCCATCAGGGCGCGGATCGCCGTCGGGGCAGTGTAGAGAATATTGACCTTATGCTTGTCGACCACCTGGGACATACGCGCCGGTGTCGGCCAGTTTGGCACCCCTTCGAACATCAGGGTGGTTGCGCCGCAGGCCAGCGGGCCGTACAGCAGATAGCTGTGACCGGTGACCCAGCCCACGTCCGCCGTACACCAGTAGATCTCGCCAGGATGGTAATCAAAGACGTATTTAAAGGTCGTCGCCGCATAGACCAGGTAGCCGCCGGTAGTGTGCAGCACACCTTTTGGTTTCCCGGTAGAGCCCGAGGTGTAGAGGATAAACAGCGGATCTTCCGCATTCACGGCCACCGGCTGATGCTGGTCGCTGGCGGCGTCCAGCAGGTCGCTCCACCACAGGTCGCGGCCTTCCTGCCAGTCGATTTTGCCGCCGGTGCGTTTATAGACCACGACATGCTCAACGCTTTTAACGTTCGGGTTTTTCAGGGCGTCGTCGACGTTCTTTTTCAGCGGGATAGAGCGGCCAGCACGGATACCTTCATCGGCGGTGATCACCAGCTTCGAACTGGAGTCAATGATGCGGCCAGCCACGGCTTCCGGCGAGAAGCCGCCGAAAATAACCGAGTGGACGGCACCGATACGTGCGCAGGCCAGCATCGCCACGGCGGCTTCCACCACCATCGGCATATAGATAGCGACCACGTCGCCTTTCTTAATGCCCAGCTGCTGCAGGACATTGGCAAAACGGCAGACGTCGCGGTGCAGTTCGCGATACGTGACGTGCTTACTCTGGCTGGCGTCATCGCCTTCCCAGATGATGGCGGTTCTGTCGCCCTGGGTCTGCAGATGCCTGTCCAGGCAGTTCGCGGCAAGGTTAAGGGAGCCGTCTTCATACCATTTAATGGAGACGTTGCCCGGCGCGAAGGAGGTGTTTTTGACTTTGCTGTACGGCGTTATCCAGTCGAGGATTTTCCCCTCTTCACCCCAGAAGGTTTCAGGATCGCTGACGGACAGCTGATACCGTGCCTCATACTGGTCCGGATTAATCAGGCAGTGTGCCGCAATATTTGCGGGAATATCGTGTTTATGTACCTGGCTCATAGCTTTTGTTCTCCTTGTAAGATGTTAAGGATATGTCACGTAAACGTTAATTACAGGAGTGCCACAGGCTTTGTTTATTATTTGCGCGATGGATCACGCAATAACTGAATTGTATGAAAATACGGCAACTGATTCTTTTAACTAAAATAATTTCTTATCTCAATTATCAAAAATACCCTCATACAATCCTTTTCCATAACAATAAGTTATACATGATCATTGGAGGAAATTAGCGTTTTAATGGCTAATTTCAGTGAAATGCCCTGTTCTTAAAAGGTTGCGCAGAATGCCATACAGATGGTACTTATTTTGCGCGTTGAAAAACCCCGCAATACGAATAACCCCTTTCAGTATGTGTCGTTCTGCAACACAAACACGGGAATGGCGCTTCATTGAGGATGTTTGTTATATGAGAAAAACGAAAGTCAGCCTGGCCTGGCAAATTTTGCTGGCCCTGATACTGGGTATTCTGCTGGGCAGTTACCTGCATTATCACAGCGAAAGCCGTGACTGGCTGATTGCCAATCTTCTGTCGCCCGCCGGTGATATTTTTATCCATCTGATCAAGATGATCGTGGTGCCGATTGTTATTTCCACACTTATTGTGGGGATTGCAGGCGTTGGCGATGCGAAACAGCTTGGGCGCATAGGCGCGAAAACCATTCTTTATTTCGAAGTGATCACCACGGTGGCCATTATTCTCGGCATTACGCTGGCGAATGTGTTCCAGCCGGGCGCGGGCATTGATATGTCCCAGCTGGCAACGGTGGATATTTCGAAATATCAGAGCACCACGGCGGAAGTGCAGAGCCATGCGCATGGCCTGATGGGCACTATTCTGTCGCTGGTCCCGACCAATATCGTTGCCTCGATGGCGAAGGGCGATATGCTGCCGATTATCTTCTTCTCGGTGCTCTTTGGTCTGGGTCTGTCATCCCTGCCGTCCGCCCATCGCGAGCCGCTGGTGACCGTGTTCCGTTCTATTTCGGAAACCATGTTCAAAGTCACCCATATGGTGATGCGCTACGCGCCGGTCGGTGTATTTGCGCTGATCTCGGTGACCGTGGCTAACTTCGGTTTTGCGTCCCTGTGGCCGCTCGCCAAGCTGGTTATCCTGGTTTATGCGGCGATCCTGTTCTTTGCGCTGGTGGTGCTTGGACTGGTGGCGCGGATGTGTGGCCTGAGTATCTGGACGCTGATCCGCATCCTGAAGGATGAGCTGATTCTGGCCTACTCGACCGCCAGCTCCGAAAGCGTGCTGCCGCGTATTATCGAGAAGATGGAAGCCTACGGCGCCCCGGCGTCGATCACCAGTTTTGTCGTGCCGACCGGCTACTCCTTTAACCTCGATGGCTCCACTCTGTACCAGAGCATCGCGGCGATCTTTATCGCCCAGCTGTACGGCATTGAACTGTCGATTGGGCAGGAGATTATCCTGGTGCTGACGCTGATGGTCACTTCGAAGGGAATTGCAGGCGTGCCTGGCGTCTCCTTTGTGGTACTGCTGGCAACGCTCGGCAGCGTCGGTATTCCGCTGGAAGGCCTGGCCTTTATTGCGGGCGTTGACCGTATCCTCGATATGGCGCGTACCGCGCTGAACGTGGTGGGTAATGCGCTGGCGGTACTGGTGATTGCCAAGTGGGAACACAAGTTTGACCGCAACAAAGCGCTGGCCTATGAGCGTGAGGTACTGGGCAAATTCGATAAGACCGCGAACTCGTAAGCTGTCTTTGCCATGAAAAACGCCGGAGCAGTGCTCCGGCGTTTTTGTTTATTACCCCTGCGCACTCTCCAGGAGCCTGGCCTTCAGCGCGTCGTACTCATCAATGACATACTGCTCGGCGGCATGCTGATCGGCGATAGACTCCACGCGCACGGCGCAGTACTTATACTCCGGCGTTTTGGTTATCGGGCTGAGGTTTTCCGTCACCAGCTCGTTACAGGCGCCAATCCACCACTGGTAGGTCATATACACCGCACCTTTATTCGGCCGGTCGCTGACCTGAGCGCGGGTGATGATCCGTCCTTTACGTGAAGTGACCCAGACCAGGGCGTTATCTTCAATTCCTAAGTGTTCGGCGTCGGCGGTGTTGATCTGCGCATAGCCCGGCTCATCTTCCAGCGCGGCCAGTGCCGCACAGTTGCCGGTCATTGAGCGGCAGGAGTAGTGGCCGACTTCGCGCACCGTGGAGAGCACCATCGGATACTCTTCATTAATCTTATCCAGTGGCGCAACCCAGTCGCAGGTATAGAACTGACCCAGCCCGTTTGGCGTATCGAAGCGCTCTTTAAACAGATATGAGGTGCCCTGGTCCGCCTCTGACTCATCCCAACAGGGCCACTGGATATAGCCCAGTTCGCCCATTTTCTCGTAGGTTGCGCCGAGGAAGGTGGGGCAGAGCTGGCGCAGTTCATCCCAGATCTGTTGCGTGTTGTCGTAGTGCATCGGGAAACCCATTCGGGTGGCGATCTCACTGATAATTTGCCAGTCGGTTTTCAGATCCCATTTCGGCTCGACCGCCTTAAAGAAGCGCTGGAAACCGCGATCGGCTGCGGTATAGACCCCTTCATGCTCGCCCCAGGAGGTGGAAGGCAGGACCACATCCGCAGCGGCGGCAGTTTTGGTCATAAAGATATCCTGCACGATAACCAGCTCCAGATCGGCGAAGGCCTGGCGTACGGCAGAGAGCTCGGCATCGGTTTGCAGCGGATCTTCACCCATAATGTACGCCGCGCGCACTTCGCCGTGGGCCGCCCGGTGCGGCAGCTCGCTGATGCGAAAACCGGGATTGTCCGGCAGGCTCTCTACGCCCCAGGCGCGGGCAAACTTTTCGCGGTTGGCCGGATCTTTCACGTACTGGTAGCCGGGATAGGTATCCGGCAGCACGCCCATATCGCAGGCGCCCTGAACGTTGTTCTGGCCGCGCACCGGGTTGACCCCGACGTGAGGCTTGCCAAGATTGCCGGTCAGCATTGCCAGGCTGCTGAGTGCGCGAACGGTCTCTACGCCCTGGTAAAACTGGGTCACGCCCATTCCCCACAGCAGCGTGGCATTTTTTGCCGTGGCGTACATGCGTGCAGCCCGACGGATGTCCGCTGCGCGGATACCGGTGATGCTCTCGACCGACTCCGGTGAATAACCTTCGACAATCTTGCGATACTCGTCGAAGCCCTCGGTACGCCCGGCGATAAAGGCCCTGTCCTGGAGATTCTCAGCAATAATCACGTGACCGATAGCGTTCAGCAGGGCGATATTCGAACCGTTTTTCAGCGGCAGATGCAGGTCGGCCATGCGTGCGCTTTCGCTTGTTCGCGGATCGCCGACGATAATTTTGGCCCCGTTGCGTTTCGCGTTAAGGATATGATTTGCCACGATCGGATGCGCTTCAGACGGGTTATAGCCGAAGATAAACACCAGATCGGCTTTTTCGATTTCGACGATCGCATTGCTCATCGCTCCGTTGCCGACCGACTGATGCAGACCGGCTACCGACGGGCCGTGGCAGGCGCGGGCACAGCAGTCGACGTTATTGGTGCCTATTACGGCGCGCGCAAATTTTTGCATCACATAGTTGGTTTCATTCCCGGTGCCGCGCGACGAGCCGGTGGTCTGAATCGCGTCCGGGCCATATTTTTCTTTGATGTCGCTCAGACGTGCCGCCACGTAGTTGAGGGCTTCGTCCCAGCTGACCGATTCAAGCCTGCCGCCGCGCTGACGGCGAATCATCGGCGTCTGCAAACGCGGGGTCAGGATCCTGGTGTCATTAATAAAATCCCAGCCGTAGTGGCCTTTCAGACACAGCGTACCTTTGTTGTTTTTACCCTGTGCCGGTTCGGCGCGCAGGATAGTGTTGTTTTCCACGACAAGATTGATTTTGCAGCCTGAGGCGCAGTAGGGACAAACCGTGATGACTTTTTCCATCTCTTCGCTCCCGTGAATCGAAGGGTCCTGAGCATGCATCATGCACGCGATAAGCAATATTATTATTGTGGTTATTGTCGGATATTACGGGCGAGTTTTGGTCAAAACCCTGACAAAGAACAGGGTAAGGGCAGATTCCGGCGGGCAGCGTCTGTTTTTGCGTGACCCGCCGGAGGATTAGCGGCGGGCGATAAACTGGCTGTGGGCGAGGGCGGCAGCACCCCGGGCACCGTTAAACGAAGAGGATGATGCGGCGATAAAGCGCACCGCTTGCCAGGGCAGGGGACGGCGAACGTGCTGTTTCGTCAGGGCTATCAGCGTTTCCCGTGGGAAGCCGGGCATATCCATCACCCCGCCGCCGAGGATCACCGCATCCGGGTCGAACAGGTTGATGCTGGTGGCTATCGCCCGCGCGGCATGGTGCAACAGGGCCTGCACAAAGGGTTCATCGACGGCATGGAGAAAGAGATCGCCCAGGTCGTATTCGCGGGGCTGCTGTTCATACCAGCGGCGCAGCGCCACCCCAGAGCAGACGGTTTCCAGGCAGCCGGGGTTGCCGCAGGCACAGGTCTTCTGCATATCGCCCTGCGGAATATGTCCCAGTTCGCCGGCTACGCCGTGCGCACCGGTCCAGGGCGCACCGTTCAGCCAGATGGCGAAGCCCATTCCGGTGCCGAGATAGGTCGCCAGCACCTGGCTGTCGGCCAGACCGTTCTCCTGCACGTCGAAAGAGAGCTGCAGGTTGACGTCGCGGGCGAACTCTACCGGGTAGCCCAGGGCCGCTTCCAGCTGGTCGGCAAGACTGGCCAGGGTTTCCGCCGTCAGCGGCAGATTGGGCGTCGAGATCACCGTGCGCTTGTCCCGGCTAACCAGCGCTGGAAACCCCATGACCAGGCCGAGGCAGCGGGCCTGCAGGCGTTCGCACTGGGCCTGGATCAGCGCGCTGATACCGGCCACCACGCCACCTTCAATCGCCTCGGCGGTACGGCGCTTTTCACAGTGCAGCACCGTCCCGTCCTCGCCCTGCAGGCAAAAGCGGATATGGGTCGCGCCCATATCCACACCCGCCACGACCTTATGCTGTTCGTGCATGAGGTTGACCCTCGTTTTTCGCCGCCAGGATCTGTTGGGCCATCACCTGCCAGGCATCATCAATCTGCTCGGCGTGGTTAAACAGCCCGGAAGTACCGACGATAAAGACATCTGCACCGGCCGCCATCAGACGCTGGTAGGTTGCCTGGTTGCAGGAACCGTCGATCTCTATCTCGTAGCTCAGACCTTCACGCTCGCGCCAGGCTTTCAGCTCGGCAATTTTATCCAGCATTTCCGGAATAAACGGCTGTCCGGCAAAGCCGGGATCGACGGTCATCACCGTTACCTTGTCCGCCTTATGAATATAGTATTTCATTGTCTCAACGGGGGTTTCCGGGTTGAGGATCAGCCCGACTTTCATGCCGTGATGGCGGATCTCTTCGATCAGGCGGAAAGCCTGGCCGTTCAGCGTTTCCGGGTGCAGGGTGATGTAGTCCGCGCCTGCACGCGCCAGCTGGCCGATGTAGTCCTGCGGTCGGGTGACCATCAGATGGCAATCCAGCGGCTTGCTGGCCAGCTTCTTGACCTGGCTGACAAAGAACGGCGACAGGGTCAGATTAGGGACAAAGTGGCCGTCCATAATGTCGATATGGAAGTAGTCAGCATGGGTGTCGATAAACTCGATCTGTTCTTTAAATTTCACCAGATCCATACACATCAGCGAGGGAGAGATCTTCATAATTAACTCCTGGAATACGACGAATTTATTTACTGATCAGTCTGTCGAGGGCAACGGCGGCGATAATCAGCCCACCCATCACCACCAGCTGGTAGTAGGTTTGTACCTGCAGAATATTGAGCCCGTTGTTGATGGTGCCGATAATCAGGCCGCCAATCACCACCGAGAAAATACGCCCCTTGCCGCCAAAGAAGCTGGTGCCGCCGATAATGGCGCTGGCGATGGCGTAGGTTTCGAAGCCCATTCCGGCCAGCGGCTCTGCAGCACCGAGGCGAGCGGTGGAGACAACCCCGGCAAGACCCGCACACACGCCGGAGATAATGAACACCACCAGAATGTGGAACTTCACATCAATACCGGAGTAGAACGCGGAGTTTTTATTCCCGCCGAGGGCGTAGATATTGCGTCCCAGCCGCATACGGGTTGTCAGGAACCAGAGGATCAGCGCCACAATCAGGGAGAAGATCACCGGCACCGGAATACCGAGTGGGCTGGCGGCGAAGAAGTTCACAAAGTCGAATGAGAAGCCGTAGACCGAGTTGGCATCGGAGATCACCAGCGTGATGCCGCGGAAGATGGCATTGGTGCCGAGGGTGATGATAAACGGGTGCAGACCGGTCCAGTTGACCAGACAGCCGTTGATTGCGCCCAGCGCGCCGCCAACCAGCACGCCGCCGATCAGCGCCGCCGTGAACGGGTCGACACCAGCCAGCATCAGTTTGGCGGTCACCATCCCGGAAAGCGCGAGGATTGCCCCGACGGACAGGTCGATCCCGGCCACTAAGATGGCAAAGAATTCCCCCATGCCGATCAGCACCGTCACCGAGCTCTGCACAAAGATCTGTCGGATATTATTGGTGGTCAGGAAATACTCCGGCGACAGGCCGCCGAAGATCACCACGATAATCGCCAGGATAAAGAAGGTGCCGTATTTGTCCCAGAACAGGGCGAAATTAAACGGCTTTTTCTCGCTCGCGTCGCCTTTTACTCTTGAGGTAATGCCCATGCCATAATCTCCTCTTCGCTCATATCGTCGCGATTGGTCAGGATTTGCGTCAGTCGCCCTTCGCAGAACACGGCGATGCGGTCGCAGACGGCGATAATTTCAGGAAGTTCGGATGACACCATCAGGATGACTTTTCCGTCGTCGGCCAGTTGACGCATCACTTTATAAATTTCGGCTTTGGCGCCAACGTCGATGCCGCGGGTCGGTTCATCGAAGATGATGACCTCAGGGTTGCAGCACAGCCATTTGGAAATCAGCACCTTCTGCTGATTACCGCCGGAGAGTTCGGTAATGTTCTGCCCGACCGAGTGGCATTTCAGCCCCAGAAGCTGGCGCTGCTGCTCGGCGATGTTGCCCTCGTCGGCTTCGTGGAACAGCCCCATCGCCCCTTTGTAGCCGCCATTTTTCAGGCTGCGGCTAAGCGCCATATTTTGTGCAATCGAGAAGTTGGGAAAGAAGCCGTTGTCGCGGCGGCTTTCGGTGATGTAGCCCATGCCTTTTTTCAGTGCGTCCAGCGGCGAGCGGGGCGAGATAACCTTGCCGTTGAGGCGAATTTCGCCGCTGCTGCGCTTATCGACGCCGAACAGACAGTCCATCAGCTCGGTACGTCCGGAGCCGACCAGCCCGGCAAAGCCAAGAATTTCGCCACGGTTAACGCTAAAGGAGATATCGCGGACCTTTTTCTTATCGCGGCTGGTGACGTTTTTCACTTCGAATACCGTGTCACGCACGATATTGCCGGTGCTCTCTTTCATCGCGTTAAAGCGGTTTTGCAGCTCGCGACCGACCATAAGACGGACGATTTCATCATTGCTGACGTCGCTGACCATTCCGCTGCAGACGCTGCTGCCATCCTTCATCACCGTATAGCGGTCACAGATGCGGCGGATCTCCGCCAGCTTGTGCGAGATATAGACGATAGCGGTGCCCTCTTTACGCAACTGATTCATAATCAGGAACAGGTAGTCGACCTCTTTATTGGTCAGCGAGGAGGTCGGCTCGTCCATAATGATCACTTTGGCATCGAGCATTAAGGTTTTAGCAATTTCCAGCATCTGCTTGTGGCTAATGGATAAATTCGCCACTTTCTCTTCGAGATTCACTTTCAGGCCGACGCGCAGCAGCATCATCGCCGCCCGAACGCGCATCTCTTTCCAGTCAATGACGTTTACGCCGCAGACTTTTTTTGTCAGATGACGACCAATAAATAAGTTTTCCAGCACGGTTAATTCATCAATAACGCTGAGTTCCTGATAAATAATGCCGATGCCAAGCTGGGCCGCCATTTTATGATCCAGCTTATCGTAATTAACGTTATTAATTGCGATGGAACCTTTAGTCGGTTCATGAATACCCGACAGCACTTTCATTAACGTTGATTTACCCGCACCATTCTCCCCTAATAACGCATGGATTTCATGGGTGTAAATAGTTAAATCAACCGATTTTAATGCGTGAACCGGACCAAAGGATTTGCCGATCCCCGCCATCGATATATATGGCGTGACCATAATCAACCTCGTATATTTTTGTCCTCTCCTTCTGGAGAGGACAAAAGACCGCGTTATCTTATTGCTTCGTAATCAGAATGGAATCTACCAGCTTGTATTTCGGCGTTTTATCCAGCGGGATAACCTTGCCGGTTTTCGCGGCATCGACCAGCAGTTTCAGGCCAGTTGCGCCGATATCGGCCGGGTTCTGCGCCACGGTGGCGGTCATCTGTCCCGCATCAACCATTTTACGGGCTTCCGGAATACCGTCGGTGCCGACAACCATAATCTGGCCGGTTTTGCCGGCGTTAGCCACCGCCTGAGCCACGCCCATTGCCATGGTATCGTTGGCGCAGTAGAAGGCTTTCAGGTTCGGGTTACGCTGCAGCACGTTGGTGGCAACGTCCAGCGCCTTAATGCGATCCCAGTCGCCGGGCTGGCTGGCGACCAGTTTGATCTGGCTGGCTTTTTTAAACGCGTCTGTGGCACCGTTGCGGCGTGCTTCACCGGAAGAATTACCGGCTTTACCTTCAATAATAGCGACTTCACCGCCCGCGTCGCCGAGCGTTTTAATAATAAAGTTCGCGCCTCTGGAGCCTACCGCGACGTTATCGGTGGTGACAAAGGCCTCAACGTTGCCGCCCGCTTTTTTCAGGTTATCCATATCGATTTTTTCATCGAGATTGACCAGGTAAATGCCTTTTTGCCAGGCGCGGGAAACCGGCATCACCAGGTTCACCGAGGAGAGCGGTGCAAAGGCAATGCCCTTATAATTTTTATTGCTTAAATCTTCGAATAACTGCAGCTGAGACTGAAAATCGCCTTCGGACGGAGAAGCAAAAATATCCACGCTAACCCCGAGGTTTTTCGCTTCGTCTTCTATCCCTTTTTTCATATCCACCCAGAACGGATTAGATAAGGTTTTTAATACTATGGCGTAATCGGCGGCGGCGAATGCACTGGTGGACAGCATTAATCCCATAGCGGCGCCGCTGAATAGTTTCAGATATTTATTCATAGCAGTATTCTCTTTGTAGGGGTTATTTTGGTGAGTCCCATAGTATGAGACTCACCTTTTTTTCTTACTTTAGTGCGCCCGGTGAGAAGAACTCAACTATCGCACCGGTCTTTTCCATATTGGCTGTAGCTTGCTCAATGTTTTGTTGGGCTACTGAAACAAAAAAGGCGTCCAATAGTGTTAATTGTAATATCCGTGCTGAGGCATTGCGTCCCAATAAAGGGGTCTCTGGTGCTGGCGAGCAAATAATAAAGTCTGCAAGCTTAGCGATCGGCGAATGATAGCTATGGGTAATACAAATAATTTTTGCGCCATTCTTTTTCGCCAGTTCGACCGCTGCTTTTAAATCGCTGGTGCGTCCGGAGTGCGACACTACCAGAACCACGTCACCTTCCTGGAGCAGTGACGCGGACATCATCATGATGTGTGCATCCTGATATACCTGGCTTCGGACACCGATACGCAGAAGCTTATGGTGTATATCAGCACAGATAGCGTTAGACCCGCCGACGCCGTAGAGATCGCGCTGCTTCGCCTGGTGAAAGAAGCGGGCGGCGCGGTGGATTTCATCCACATTGACTATCGACTGTCCTTCCATAATGGTGCGTAACGTAATGTTGAACACCTTGTTCACCACGTCCTGCGGTGCTTCATCAAAAGCCAGTTCAGCAGGTAACACCTGCTCGGACTGTGAAAAGTAGTCAACCAGCGCGCTACGCAGATTACGAAAGCCGCTGAAGCCCAGCAGTTTCGACACCTTAACGATCATCGCTTCCGATACGGTTAAGGCTTCAGCAACGTCCTTAATGGCTGGCGCGTCGCTCAGATTACCCGGTGTCAGTAACCAGTCCACAATGCGGCTTTCGTTCTCCGTCATCCCTTCCTGCTTCATGCGCAGATACGGGGCGAGGCCGATGCCGTTGGGAAAGCCTTGATCAAACTCTGACTGACTCATCACACTCTCTTGTCCATAAAATTGAAGACGACACTATATCATCACAGCATAAACAAAAAAGATGCTGGCTACTTCACAATATTTATAAATTCATAAAGTTTGTGGTTTTGTGAAGTTTGTTTGGGTGGGTCAATTGGTTTATTTTGATTATAAGTCAATTAAAAACAATGAATTAAGTGTTTTTTGGTCTTTGATGGAGAACCTGTTGGTCAGACCAGGATCAGCACGATCGCACTTGCTTTGTAAAATAATGCCGTGTAGAACTGGCGCCAGACCCGGTGATTTTGCGGTTTTATTCAGCAGTAAACCGGTCTTAAATCACAAAACTCACCGGGTTTGTAAAGTCAGCAATAATGCGAGGCAGCGATGAAAAAGATAGCGTTTGGTTGCGATCATGTCGGCTTTATCCTTAAAGAAGAGATTCTGGCGCATCTGCAGGCGAGAGGCGTCGAAGTGATTGATAAAGGTGCCTGGTCCGGGGATCGAACGGATTATCCGCGCTACGCCAGCGCCGTGGCACAGGCGGTGATCGACGGGGAAGTGGATGGCGGCGTGCTGATCTGCGGCACCGGGGTTGGGATCTCGATTACCGCCAACAAATTCCCGGGGATCCGGGCGGTAGTATGCAGCGAGCCTTACTCCGCGCGGCTTTCCCGCCAGCATAATGACACCAATATCCTGGCGTTTGGCTCGCGGGTGGTGGGCTTAGAGCTGGCGAAAATGATCGTTGATAGCTGGCTGGACGCCACCTTTGAAGGCGGTCGTCACCAGACGCGCGTTGACGCTATTGCTGCCATTGAGCATCGGGATCAATAGACTTCCACATGGGTGGTGCGCGGGATAGCCAGCAGGCGTTCGCCGCAGGTCAGGATCAGGTCGCGCTCCAGAGGGAAGGGGTGCGAACGTTCCGTCATTTCATGAATAATGCAGTCGGGCAGCAGCGGGGCGACCATCCGTTCTTCCGCAATACCGGTGCCGGTCAGGCGCAGCATCAGCCCGCCGCTGAGGGCCGGAACCTGCAGGATCAAAGCTGAACTGGTATCCGTAAGCGTATTACCGTGAGTAATCAGCGCATTAAGTTGTTCCTGGCTTATCGCATCATCAGCCACGGCAAAAACCGACTGCTGCGGCGTCTCAGCCAGCGGTGCGCCAGTGTGATAACGCAGGTTTGAGCTGACGATATCGTTGGCCATGCGCGGGGAGAACCAGACCGGCGTCTCCTGGTCGGCCAGGGTCAGCAGCAGGCTTGTTGTGGCGAGGCTCAGCGGCTGCCAGCCATATTTCAGACGGTGCAGGCTTACGATGGTGCCGGGTTCGCTCATGGCTTTGAGCAGACGACGCGCGCTTTGCTGTGCGTCCTGAAGCGGTAGGGTAAAGGTGGTATTCAATGTCATTAATGAGGTCTCCCAAACAGGTGACCTCATCGTGGCGAAGAAGTGTGACGATAATGTTACTGAATACGGGCTCAGGCCCAAAAATCAGCTTTTTTTCACAAATTCGGATTTAAGCTTCATCGGCCCGAAACCGTCAATCTTGCAATCAATGTTGTGATCGCCTTCGACCAGGCGAATGCTTTTCACTTTGGTGCCGATTTTCAGCATGGAAGAGCTGCCTTTCACCTTCAGGTCTTTCACCACCGTCACGCTATCACCATCGGCCAGCAGGTTGCCATTAGCATCCTTAACGATCAGGGCGTCAGCATCGGGGGTCGGTTCCGCATTGTTCCATTCATGTGCGCACTCCGGGCAGATATACATGCCGTTATCTTCATAGGTATATTCGGACTGGCACTGCGGGCATTGCGGGCAGTGGGGAAGTTGCATCAGGGATATCCTCATAAATGTACTGACAGGACCGGCGTATCCGGTCAAAAATCGGCGTTGCCGAAAAAGGCGGCAAGTATACCGCAATTCCCTATGCTTTACCGGTGTAATTACCGGCGCTGGGTAACCTTCGCACAGAAGGTGACACCCCGGGCTGAAACCCTGAGAATATTTGATTAGGGAAATTGCTACCCTCAGTTATTTCAGATATGGTGAGATAAATGCACCTCATGTGGCTATAACCTACTCGTACACCCGGTGATTATTTCGTTTTCTTATGACGAAAACCTTCTCTTCCGGCGCGGGTTAACTGACATGATGATATATCCTGACTATTCCTTAAAATGCACTACGCTGAGTATCTTCCGGTCTCTGCGGGGACGGGAGCACCAATCTTTTTAGCCAGCAGACAGATAATTATATTTCTGGTTGCTCCTTTTGTGTTGATTTTTATAGCTATTTTCCACACGTAATTATAAAAGCCGAATTTTTAGTAATTAAAAAAATGGCTAAATAAAAGTAATAAAATTTGCGTTAAGGAAAGACTTAACCATGCACACACAGACAATATATGAGTTGAGCCAGGAGGCAGAACGCCTGCTTCAGCTGGCTTTACACAACCTGCAGACGCTGCAGAGCATGCCTATGGCGGCGCTGGACGATCCTGCCACGCAGCCCGGCGGCGAGCGCGCCAACATTCATCCGCTACATTTCAGCACCCGTGGTATCGAAGCGCAGCAGGCGACGCTACATAACGAATTACACAAGGTTACGCGGCTTGAAATGGTGCTGGCAATTGTGGGCACCATGAAGGCGGGCAAGTCCACCACGATCAACGCTATCGTGGGCACTGAAGTGCTGCCGAACCGCAATCGTCCGATGACGGCGCTGCCGACGCTGATCCGCCACACGCCGGGGCAAAAAGAGCCGATCCTGCATTTCTCCCACGTCGGTCCGATTGAAGCCCTGATGCACCAGCTGCAGCATCAGCTCGGGCGCATCGACAGAGACAGCCTGGCGCAACGGCTGGAAATCGACAAGGACATGGTTGTCCTGCTGGAGCGTATTGAAAACGGGATGGCCTTTGAACGCCACTACCTCGGCGCGCAGCCTATTTTCCACTGCCTGAAAAGCCTTAACGATCTGGTCCGGTTGTCGCGGGCGCTGGAAGTGGACTTCCCCTTTGCTGATTATGCCGCCATCGAACATATTCCGGTGATTGAAGTAGAGTTTGTTCATCTTTCGGGGCTTGGCAGCAATCCGGGCCAGCTGACGCTGCTCGACACGCCGGGGCCGAATGAAGCCGGGCAGCCGCACCTGCAAAAAATGCTTAATGAACAGCTGGCACGCGCTTCTGCGGTGCTGGCGGTGATGGATTACACCCAGCTGAAGTCGATCTCCGATCAGGAAGTGCGGCAGGCTATTGCGGCGGTGGGCAAAGCGGTACCGCTCTATGCGCTGGTGAATAAGTTCGATCAAAAGGATCGTAATAGCGACGATGCCGAACAGGTACGGGCGCTGATTTCCGGCACTCTGATGAAAGATTTTATTACGCCGGGGCGTATTTTTCCCGTGTCGTCGATGTGGGGCTATCTGGCGAACCGTGCGCGCTATGAGTTGATTATGAACGGCAAGCTGCCCGATGCAGAAGAACAGCGCTGGGTACAGGACTTCGCCGAGGCCGCGCTGGGACGGCGCTGGCGGCTGGCCGATCTCGATGACAAAGAGCATATCCGCCACGCAGCGGATCTCCTGTGGGAAGACTCGTTGTTTGAGCAGCCGATCCGCGCCCTGCTGCACGCCGCCCACGCCAATGCTTCGCTCTATGCGCTGCGTTCCGCGTCGCACAAACTGCTGAACTACTCCCAGAGTGCACGGGAATACCTTGAGTTCCGCTATCAGGGGCTGACCATCGCCTATGAAAAGCTGCAGTTCAATATTGTGCGCCTTGAAGAGGACATGACTCAGATACAGGTCCGTCAGGAGAGCGTGATGGGCGAGATCCACCATGAGGTGGAACAGGCTATCGGCGCGGCGGAAAGCTTTATCGATCGGCAGCAGAGTGACATTCTGCAGGCCTTTGACAACTACTTCAGCGACGACAAGCTGGCGACACTGGCCGCGCTTAATCGGGCGGAGATGCGCCGTGACAGCGAGTCCGGACGTGGCCAACTGGTGCTTGATGACGAAAGCCAGGCGCAGGTGGTACTGAGTAAAATCCGCTCCGCCTGTGAAATGATCCTGCTGGGCGCGCAGCAGACCCTGACTCAGGAGCTGGGGCTGCGCTTTAACCAGCTGGAAACCACCCTGACGCGCTCGCTCAATGACGCCATGCGGCCCATCGAAGCACGCCTAAAAAGCGAACTGAGCGAAGCGGGATTCCATACGCGCATTTCCCTTCCGGCGTTTCAGGCCGGGGTGCTTAACTTCAACACGCCGCAGCTGTTTAGCGGCATTATCGCCGCAGAAGACTTGCCGCTCGCCGCGCATTCGCGGGTGAGCAGCGTGCGGGAGACCATGTCCCGCTGGTTAAACAATCCCAACTGGGGCTGGGACGACTATGTGGTCACCCGGACCCGCTACATCATTGATATCTCGAGTTTAAAAGAGAAGCTGGTGCAACACGTTCGCCAGTTCTGCGCGCAAATCCTCAAGGCGCTGTCGGCGCAGGTCGATGTCTCCGTCACGGCGGGTATGGCCAGCTTCTTTGCCGAGTTTTCGCAAAGCCTGGGGGGGTTACAGAAAAGCCTGCAGGACAGCCTGCTGCTGCGCCAGCAGAGTGAATCGACCGTGCAGGCGTTAAGCCACCAGCTACAGCATTGCCTGAGTACGGCGCGCTGGATCCAGGAGGATGCCCATTTGCTGCGTGACGATATCCAGACTCTTTTTTCGGTAGAGCAAGCATGAGTACAACACTGCTGGAGGGGCCCGGCCACGCGCTGGAATCTATTCATCCTAAGTTTATGGTCGAGCTGGTGCTGGGCATTGATAACCCGCGTCTGGCGCCCGTCGCCGCGCAGCAGCAGGTTTTTCGCGAACGGTTGATGAATGAAATCATGACCCAGACGCGGCTGCGGCCCTGGGCGGTATCGGGCGTATTCAGTGAAAATCCCGAAATGCGGCTGGGTCTGGCGGAAAAACTGGCGGGCATGCTCGATCCCGGTCATCTGGCGCTGACCCGCATGGGTGACTATCTGGAAACGCTCCGGCTTAAAGGCGTCGGCACGGAAAATCTTCAGGCCCAGTACGCGAAGGTTGGCGCGCAGTTTCGCCAGCGGGCCGCGCATAAACAGCGGGCGCTGTCCCAGCGCGGGCTGGTGGTGCAGGCCGGTGAACATAGCGAACAGGTATTCACCCGCTGGCAAACGGGCCAGTATAACGGCTGGTCTCTGGCCGGACGTTGCTATATCGCACTGGAGGAACTGCGCTGGGGGGCGTTTGGCGATGCCTGTCGGCTGGCAAACAGCGAGGTGACCCAGCTTCTGAAAGACAACGTCAGCGTGATGGCGTCCCAGCTTCTGGCCCAGAGTGTGAACGCCTCTCCGGCGACGCGCCACTTCTATCATCAGTGGCTGACCACGCCGGGCAGTACCGGCAGCGGACTGGTCGAGCATAAAGAGATGCTGGGCTGGCTTGGTAGCTGGTGCGATGCAGAGCGTCATCCTCTGAGCTGGTCGGTGACCCAAAGCTGGCAGACGGTTGCGCTGGGGATGCCAAGACTCTGTTCGGCAATGCGGCTGGTGAACGGGATGGTCGAAGAGGTGTTTGGCGACGATAACTAAAAACCCCCTCACAAAGGAGGGGGCATTATGCTGTTCTAGTGTTGTGCGCTTTCAGTCTGTTCTGTCTGCTCGTCTACCGGCTGATGGTTGCCGAAACGTCGGGCGTACAGGGCGGTGATAATCGGCACCAGAATGGCCGTCACAATCACGCTCGCTGCGACCAGCGCCGTTGCGGAAGCCGCAACCGGTTCAAATGCCGGGTTAATCTGCGCGATAATCACCGGGTTAGCCACCGCAGCACCTGCTGCAGAAGAGGCTGCCACACCCGCAGTACCGTTACCGCCACCAATCACACGGTCAGCAATAATCAGCGGGATACCGGTGATAATGATAACCGCCACGCCCAGGACGATACCCAGCAGGCCGGTGTCCATAATCACGCTAAGGTTAATGGTGTTACCCAGTGCGAAACCGAAGAACGGGATCAGAACCGGCGTTGCCTTGCTAAAGAAGGCGCGGAAATCGTGGTCCAGATTACCCAGTGCAAAACCGATCAGGAACGGCAGTACCGCGCCGACAAAGTGATGCGGCTCGAAAGAGGCCAGGCCGGCAGAGCCGAGGATAACCATGGTCATCAGCGGGCCAGATTCCAGAGACATCAGCACGAATGCGCCGGACTCTTCTTTACTGCCGTACTGATTCATCAGGCTGGCGTACAGGCCGCCGTTGGTCATATCCATAGCCGACACAATCGCCAGAACGGAGAGGCCAGCAAAGAAGCCGGTCTGAATACCCGTATCCGGAATAAAGCTTGCGGCAATCATCGCAACCACCCAGGCCACGGCGATTTTGGTCAGCACTAAGGTGCCGGACTTACGTAATACGGTGCCGGTTGCGCGCAGATCGATAGAAGCACCGATACAGAAGAACCATACCGCCAGAATAGGTACGGTGCCGCCGATCATGCCCTTAGTGAAAGAACCGAAATAGTTCCCTGTATTGGGTGCGAAGGTATTTAAGATCGCACCGAGTAACAGGGGGATCAGCATCATCCCGCCCGGGATTCGCTCAATAGTCGCTTTGATTTTCATTGTGCATCCTCACTTCGCATCCCGACAGCGATGGAAGAGATCTAATAATAATTTCAACCGTTTATATGTATTTAGCGGCGAAGAACGCTCGCTAACCCATGCAAAATTACAAACCAGGAAGAGGGTCTAATATGCTGCCCAACTACTCTTTAGTGTTACGTCGCAGACTATGATGCGATCTTTGGAATAGTGATTCAATGACAATGAAACGCCGTTTTAGTTATCTTCGTCACATATTTCATCTAAAGGTTCCGGAACTTTCTAGATATTAAAAAAGCTGTAAATGAGATGTAAAAATTTATAGATTAAAATTTGACTAGCTCAGTAATAGTCACTTTCGGTACGGTCCTGGGATGGGGGCTGAAAATAGCCTTAAATCTGCTGTTGTTTACATTTCATGACTCACGCCGACATATCTGAATGTTTTTCCGTGAAGTTGATCACAAATTTAAACGCTGTTAGGGTAAAGAGGTCATTAACCCGCCTGAACAGGCGTCAACAGGTTCGGTTGTACGGATTTACCGGTCAGCATAAGTAAATCAGTGTAAGTAAACCTGCTACGCTTGAATGGAGAGTTACTCAAGCAGTAACTCACTGGTGCACAGTATGTCGCGATATTGGTCGGGACAGCTGTAGTGGGCCAGAGGCAAAGGAAAGATGAGGAAAAAAAATGCTTAAAAGGAAAAAAGTTAAGCCAATTACCCTGCGTGACGTGACGATCATTGACGATGGTAAGTTACGCAAAGCGATTACCGCGGCATCGTTAGGTAATGCGATGGAGTGGTTCGATTTTGGTGTTTATGGTTTTGTGGCCTACGCCCTTGGTAAGGTCTTTTTCCCCGGAGCCGATCCCAGCGTGCAGATGATTGCCGCACTCGGGACCTTCTCCGTACCCTTCCTGATTCGCCCGCTGGGCGGGCTGTTCTTCGGGATGCTCGGCGATAAATATGGCCGACAAAAAATCCTCTCCATCACCATTATTATTATGTCGGTCAGTACCTTCTGTATCGGGCTGATCCCGTCCTATGCGTCGATTGGTATCTGGGCGCCGATACTGCTGCTGCTGTGTAAAATGGCGCAGGGCTTCTCCGTCGGGGGTGAGTACACCGGGGCATCGATCTTTGTTGCCGAATACTCCCCGGACCGCAAACGCGGCTTTATGGGCAGCTGGCTGGACTTCGGTTCGATTGCCGGGTTCGTGATGGGTGCGGGCGTGGTGGTACTGCTGTCGACGCTGCTGGGCGAACAGAACTTCCTCGACTGGGGCTGGCGTATTCCGTTCTTTATTGCGCTGCCGTTAGGCCTGATTGGTCTCTATCTCCGCCATGCGCTGGAAGAGACGCCGACGTTCCAGCAGCACGTCGATAAGCTGGAGCAGGGCGATCGCGAAGGGCTGCAGGAAGGTCCGAAGGTCTCCTTTATGGAGATCGCCACTAAGCACTGGCGCAGCCTGCTGACCTGTGTCGGACTGGTGATTGCCACCAACGTCACCTACTACATGCTGCTCACCTACATGCCGAGCTACCTGTCGCATAACCTGCATTACTCCGAAGATCACGGCGTGCTGATTATTATCGCCATTATGATCGGGATGCTGTTTGTGCAGCCGGTTATGGGCCTGCTGAGCGACCGCTTTGGCCGTCGCCCGTTTGTTATTCTCGGTAGCCTGTCGCTGTTTGTGCTGGCGATCCCGGCCTTTATGCTGATTAACAGCAACGTCCTCGGCCTGATTTTCGCCGGTCTGCTGATGCTGGCGGTGATCCTCAACTGCTTTACCGGTGTGATGGCGTCGACGCTTCCGGCGATGTTCCCGACGCATATCCGCTACAGCGCGCTGGCCAGCGCCTTTAATATCTCGGTGCTGATTGCCGGTCTGACGCCGACCGCGGCTGCCTGGCTGGTGGAGAGCTCGCAGGATCTGCTGATGCCTGCCTACTACCTGATGGTCATCGCGGTGATCGGCCTGATTACCGGTCTCACCATGAAGGAAACGGCCAACCTGCCGCTGAAAGGGGCAACCCCGGCCGCGTCGGATATTCAGGAAGCGAAAGAGATCCTGCGTGAGCATCACGACAATATCGAACAGAAGATTGAAGATATTGATAAAGAGATCGCTGAGCTGCAGGACAAACGCGGACGCCTGGTGCAGCAGCACCCGCGAATCAACGACTAAGGTTTCACTCTTTATAATGCGAAGCGGGCCACGGCCCGCTTTTTTTACGGCTTAATCCAGGTCGCCAGCTGGCGGCTATGCCAGCGGCCCAGCCCCAGCACGGTGACCAGGGAACCGATCAGCGCACAGAACATATCGGACTGGGTATCCCAGGGATCGCCCTGGGTGCCGAGGAAATCATCCGCACCCTGACCCATCGCCAGCGCGGCCCACCACTCGATTAGCTCATAGAAGGCGCTGATCGCCAGCGCGATACAGCACACCACAAACCCGAGCATCTTCCGGCCCCGCACAATAGCCCCGCGGATCAGAATTTCCCGTGCCACTAACGCTGGTACCAGGCCCTGGAACAGATGGCCCAGCTTATCGTAAGGGTTGCGGCTAAGCCCGAACCACGCCTGCACGTCAAAACCGATGGGCACTTTGGCATAGGTATACATCCCGCCGACCATCAGAATAATGGCGTGGAAAAAAATCAGGGTGTACAGCAGCGGCGTCAGCGGATAGCGAGGGTGGGTCAGCCAGAGCAGCGGCACCACGATCATCACCGGTGCAGCCTCCATCAGCCAGGTCACTTTGTCCCCCGCGCTGAGGCCGGTGAAGGCCAGCATCAACACCAGGAGCAGGG
Organism: Enterobacteriaceae bacterium; assembly: GCA_035277345.1. Taxonomy (GTDB): domain Bacteria; phylum Pseudomonadota; class Gammaproteobacteria; order Enterobacterales; family Enterobacteriaceae; genus BIGb0383. Next base: position 743 of record DATEKR010000314.1, on the reverse strand, counting down.
CGGCACTTTTCAGCACCAGCGGGTTTACAGTTCGGGTCATAACGATTCCGTGTTACGGGGAAAAGAAGCTTACTATCCGCCGGAGCGCGGGGAAATTCAATCCTGAAAATGGGGAGGGATATTTGATTTAAGTGAATCTATTAACGTAGCTAGTTTTATTTATGTTCTTATATTATTCCTCCATTTTTATTATCCGAGTGAATGAATTTGTTTTTTTAATTTACTCTGATATATTTCATCCTTATCTGATTTATATTTTATAAAAATAATTAACGTAATCCTCTAACAGGAATGGACAGGATGTCTCTGCGTATAGCCTCTGTGGCCGTGCTGGCCTTTATTTCTCCCGGGTTAAACCGCTCCCCGAAATTCCCTCTCAGCGCCAGCTGGCGCGTCAGCATGATGTTTTAAGAGATAACGATTATGGATAACACTTCTCTGCCCGTGAAATTTTCCCAGCGCGCCATCAGCTGGCTGATCATCAGCGCCCTGGTCTGGCAGCCGCTGGCCCCTGCTGTCGCCGCCGCCATCAGCCCGACCGGCCCGGCCAGCATGGACAGCGCCGCCAACGGCGTGCCGGTCCTGAATATCGCCACGCCCAACGGAGCAGGAATTTCCCATAATCAGTTCAAAGACTACAACGTCGGCAAAGAGGGGCTGATCCTCAATAACGCCACCGGCCAGCTTAATCAGACCCAGCTGGGCGGGATTATCCAGAACAACCCCAACCTGCGTCCCGGCCA
>DATEKR010000313.1:0-3725 GCA_035277345.1 Enterobacteriaceae bacterium | reverse complement strand
CGGGCCTGTCATTGTTCAGACTCCGCGTCTGCTACCAGCTCTTGCCGCGCTGGCGCGTCTTCGGACTGCGGTTCGGCCGCCGTAAAGTCGCGCAGGAACATAATCAGCTCCTGCAACAGACGATCCCAGAGTTCGGTGGTGGCACGCAGGTAGGCTTCGCTGACGCCTCCGGCCACAATCACATCGTATTCCAGTACCAGAAAAGTGCCCTGTATCGAGACGCGGGCAAAGCGTTTCTGGGTATTCCAGGCGTTGGCCAGAGCCTGGGGGATCTCGCCCTGCACGCGCAGGACACAGCTGAAGGTATAATCGAGAAACGCCCCTTCCACCGGGGCCGGATTCCCCGAACGAACGGCAAAACCAATCCCCTGCGAAGCGCTCAGCAACTGGGGTTCACCCTCCTGTCCTGAAAGCGTAACGCGATAGCCCATGCCCTGGAGCAGCGCCTGTAAGCGTTCAGTGGTGAGCGTCTCAATCATCGTGGTCTCTGTCATTTTCTGTCCCGTCATTTGCTCAGTCATCTCTGCCGAAACGCGCTATTGCTGCCCGGCGGTGTTGGGTTCCGGGGCGACGCTTGCCGCCACCTGACTCTGGTAAAGACGGTCGCCAAACGCCTGCGCCCGCTCATCAAACAGCACTCGCGCCTTGCCGGAAAAGGGCTGGCGCACCGCGATAAGTTCGCCGCTGCCAAAAGCCTCATAGGCGCTCAGCAGTTCCCGCCCGGCACGATACATCTCCTCATTTTTCATCACGCACTGCCGCAGCTGGCCGTCGCGTTCGCCCAGATGCCCTTTCAACGCCGTTGCATCGCTTTGCAGCGCCGTGGCCTGACGTTCCAGCTGCTGAAAAGCCGACTGCGCTTTTGCTGCCTGCTCGCGGCTGCTGGCGATCTGCTCTGCTGCCCCGGCACGAACGGCCTCCTGCTCACTTTCGAGCTGTCCGGCTTTTTTACGCAGCGCGCTGAGTTCACCCCGCAGCGTCTTCAGTTCGTTGCGCGCCGTGTCGCGCTCAGCCTCCGCCGCCGATTTTCCGGCGCTGAGCTGCGCTTGCTGGCTCTGCACCTGCTGAAGCTGCTGCGTTGTGCTGCGCAGCTGCGCGCGCAGGCGCTCTTCGAGGGTTTCCGCCTGGCTCAGCGCGGGCATCGCCAGCAATAACACGACGCCCCACGCGGCATAGCCGTTATTGAGTCGCTTCATCACTCTTCTCCTGTCAGAACCCGGCATTCAGATCGAAGCGGATCATGTCGATAGAGAGCGGCGCACCGTACACTTCCTTCGAACTGCTCCAGGTTAGCTGAGCCCACAGGTTTTTATCGATGGCGTAGGCGCCCCCGAGGTAGTAGCCCTTCGCGTTGGTTCCGCCCTGGTGGAAGCCGCTGTCGTTAAAGCCATCCGGCAACGCATCAGGCTGGATGTATTTGTAGCCGGAGAACAGACGCCAGTCCCCGGCGTGTTCCAGCGCCAGGCCGCGTCCGAAGGTCGCGAGCACCATCCAGGCATTGGGACCGCTTTTGATGTCTGTCGTGCCGTTCTGCGCAGACCCTTCTGCGTTGGTCACGATATTGCTGATGCCTCCCGCCCGGCGCACCATCCCGTCCTTGTCGTACGCCATATTGCGGATATAGTTGCCGTCCAGCCGCAGTCCCAGTCCGTCAAACAGCCCGGTTTCCCAGCTAAGGTTGACGTCCAGCAGATCGAATTTCGATGCCAGCCCCACGTATTGCCACTCATTCCAGTCATCCGGATCGGAGGACCACTGACGAATATCGCGCAGGACAAACAGCGTATTGCCTTTTTGCATAAACGCCGGGTGCGACCAGTCGGTGTCGCAGGCGTCAGACGCGCTGTAGACGGTACAGGCGGAGGAGCGCTGCCCTTCAATATTGTCGAAGCGATACCAGGCCAGCGCGCCGGTAAGGCGGTCCTCGTCACTCATCGTCCAGCGCGCCCCGACCTGAGCGCCCTGCAGCCATTTATTCTCGCTCTGCCCCTCGCTGCCCGCATCGGCCCGCCAGGGGTTATGCGTCGATTCGAGGGTATAGAGCCCCAGATTGCCAAACAGCGCGATCGGGGCATCGTTAAGGGCGTGAGTAAGCTGAGCCGAGATCCCGTCAAACTGCAGATCGTCGGCATAGAGCATATCGGTGGATTTAAACGGGTTTGCAGCACGTCCGGCGGTAATGGATGCCCAGTCAGCGGGCTGCCAGGCGATATAAGCCTTGTCGAGCCAGAAATCCTTTTTCCCCATACCATCACCAAAGGTGTCAGAGGTGGAGACCGGATTTTTGTCGCTGCCGCTGGCAAGACGGATCCCCGCCTGCCAGTTATCCGCTACATCAGCCTTAACGCCAAGCCGCGCCCGGTAGCGCCACAGATTGCGGCGATCTTTGCGCGTGTTCAGATAGCTGAAATCATACGGGTTGGCCTGGTTACCGACGATGGTCGGAACCGGGTTTCCGTCATTGAAGGCGGAGAAATCAATCAGCTCATTGCTGTTGCGGCTGTCATAGAGGCGCGACTCGTTACGTACGCGCACATCACCTTCGACGGTGATACGCGACACCCAGTCCGGGAAGGTATTGGGCTGCGCCCAGTTCTCTTCTTTCGCCTGGCTGAGCATCTCCTCTTTTACGTTCTTCTCAATCTCTTTACGCACCGCGACCGGCACATAGGGCACGCGCACATCCCCCGGCTGAGCAACGGCAGCCCCGGCATCGGCTGCGGGCTGGGCCTTCGCCGCCCTGGCCTGAGCACGCTGTAATAACGCGCTGGCCTGTTCCTGTTTGAGTACGCCGGTTTCCACCAGCAGCTCGATCAGTTCAACGGTGACATCATCGCCGACCGGAGCCTGTGCGCTGGCAGGAAGGTGCCAGGCCCCTGCGATCAGCGTGACGGCAAGGGCGCTGGCCAGCCGGGTGGGTTGAAACATCATCATCTTCTGCTCCCTATCTCTTTCAAGGCCATCCGCGTTATGAAGGACGGCGGCTGTTCAGTCGAATTTTCACCGGCATCGTGGTTGACGGCGTCGGACGCTGCGATAACACCGCGCTGCGCAGTACGGTTGAGACTTTGCCGTCAATCTCGCTATCACCGCTGGATCGCCGGATCTCTGCCCGGGTCACTCGTCCATCGCGGTCTATCCAGATATCCACGTCGAGCTGATACGCCAGGTAGCCGGTACTGTCGTCTTCCCGTACCAGCTTTTGCAGCGCATAGCCGAGATATTGCCCGTAGGTGGCATTGCCAACGCCACCACCTCCCGAACCGGACATACCGCGCCCGGAGCCGGCCCCGATATTGAAGGCATCACTTCCGGCCTGGGTATCGGCATTCATCTGCATCGGGTCGGCGGCATCCGCCACTTTTGGCTCTTCCGGCTCCGGCTCCTCTGCGGGTGTCGGTTCCTCTACCGGCGTCGGTTCCGGCTCCACCATCTCCGGCTCAGGCGGCGGTTCTTCCGGCTCCGGTGGCGGCTCGGGTTTGGGTTCCGGCGGCGGCGGTGGCGGCAGAGGGACAATCATCGTCATCTCCGGCGGCTTGCGTTGAACACTGGACGGCGCGCTGATCCACTGCCAGAGCATCCAGGCCACAACGCCCACTGCCACGACCGCCAGTCCAGGTTTTACCAGCCGCCTGAGATCCCGGCGCGGGGAGGATTTCGTATCGGTCTCCGGGGCCGCATGCTCCGGCGGCTGTTTTTTTTGCTCGGTCACTGGCTCACCCACC
>DATEKR010000312.1:0-2171 GCA_035277345.1 Enterobacteriaceae bacterium | reverse complement strand
GGCCCGACGGTGCATGCTGGTGGTCACCTGAAGGTGCTCATGGCTAAAATGGTGCTCGGCGTAGAGCATCTCGCCCTGTTCATTGGTCAACAGCGTCCCGTTATCGAGGCGGGCATTGCCACCCGTGAGCCACAGGGCCGTATCGACCACGTGGAGATAATCATCCAGCAGGGTAAAACGCAGATCGTGCGGCCCGACGCTGTCGGTCCGGTGTTTGTCCATGCGCAACGATGCCAGCGCGCCGGACTGGCTTTTGAGATCGCGATACAGAGGTGCGAAGCGGCGGTTAAAGCCCACCATCAGCGTCAGTTTTTTCCGGGCCGCCAGCTCGACAAGGCGCTCGGCATCCGCCAGGTTTTCCGCCAGCGGTTTATCGACGCAGACGTGTACGCCCGCGTTCAGCAGCTCGCTGACCACGTCGTAATGGGATGCGGTCGAGGTGTGGACGAAAACCGCGTCGCACTCAGCGGCCAGATTCTGCAGGGAATCGGCGCAGGGCAGACGATAGCTTTCGCAGATCCGCTGCGCTTTCTCTCTGCCCGGGGACCAGGCCGTCTGCAGGGTCCAGTCCGTCGCGGTACTCAGTACCGGCAGCCACGCCTTCTGCGCAATCCCACCCAGCCCCACCACGCCTATTTTTAATTTTGCCGTCACGGTTACTCTCCCAGGTGTGCCAGCAGCGATGCCAGCCGTTGTTTTAGTTCCGCGACTTCTGTCTCCAGCGCCTCGACGCGCGCCGTCAGTTCATCGCCTGAAGTCGCAGGTTCGCTCGTCTCAGTCTGCGGGATCGTGTCGCCGCAGAATAACTGCATATAGCGGCTCTCTCGTTTACCGGGTTCACGCGGCAGACGAGCAACAAAGGGGCCATCCTCTCTGGCGGCTAGCGCGTCGAGGGTATTTTCCACCTCGGCCATATCGCTGAATTCGTGCATCCGCTGAGCGCGGCTGCGCAATTCCCCCGGCGTCTGCGCGCCGCGCAGCAGCAGGGTCGCGATCAGCGCCACTTCGGCCGGGCTGAGTTTTAAATCACCGAATTCGGAGTTACAGAAGCGCTGCTCATATTTCGTGACCCGATTGCCAAAGCCGCTGACCGTGCGCAGATAGTGGCGCTTCACCAGCGCATCCAGCAGATCCTGTACCTCACTTTCACTGAGGGAGAGCACCGGCTCGCGGTTCGTTTTCTGATTACAGGCGGTGACGACGCCATTCACCGAAAGCGGATATTGTTCCGGCGTCGTCACCTGCTTTTCCAGCAGGCTGCCGATGACACGCGCTTCGTTAGCGCTTAGCTGATACTTCATCTTTTCTCCTTAACGCCCCGCAGTCCAGTTCGGGGTTATCAACGCGGTTAAGACATGGTCTCGCCACTCGCCGTCAATCAGCAGATAGTCTTTGGCGTATCCCTCTTTTTCAAAGCCCAGCCTCGCCAGAAGGCCGCCGCTGCGCTTATTGTGCGGCATATAGTTCGCCATGATGCGATGGATATGCTGCGTGCGCTGCATATAACGGATCGCCGCGGTGAGGGCTTCGAACATCAGTCCCTGCCCCTGCCATTTCTGGCCGATAGAGTACCCCAGATAACAGGCGTGGAAAGATCCGCGTACCACGTTCGAGAAGTTGGCCACGCCGATCACTTCCTTCTCTTCCGGGTCCAGCAGGGCAAAATAGAAGGCGGTGCCCTGCTTATGGAATTCATTGATCATACTCAGCCGCGCCTGCCAGCCGGAGGGATAGCAGTGGCTGTCATCACGAATCGGCTCCCAGGGTTTCAGGAACTGCCGGTTCTCCGCATAGTAGTCTGCCAGACGCCAGGCATCGCGCTCAAATACCAGGCGCACCACCAGCCGGTCCGTCGTTAAGCGCACTTTCGGCACGTTACTGCGATAGCCAAACATCAATACCCCTCCTCAGGGCCTGTTCATCTTTCCTCTAACTATACCCGCCCACGAGGGCTCTGTGAAAACAGCAACATACGTTTTTCTGCATCATCCCGACATTTTCGATTAACAACGTCAATCAAAGCACGTTTTTGATAAAAAAATATTGTCGCCGTTACGATGGGAAAACGCGCATTAACCCCGCAGAATAGCGTGGCACACCTCTTTTTTATTTCCCTGGAGGGGAAATGTCCCGCGTATCGCAGGCACGGAGCCTGGGTAAATACTTCCTTT
>DATEKR010000311.1:0-3971 GCA_035277345.1 Enterobacteriaceae bacterium | reverse complement strand
CATATCGCCGTCCTGCGCACCGGAACGCGCCAGAATGGCCTCCACGATTTCAGCATTGAGGAATTTCGCCACCGGACTGGTGATACCTTCAAGACCTTTTGCTCGCTCGTTGACTTTAATATAAGCCAGACCTTTCGCACCGTAGATCTCGATAAATTTGCCGTACTCGTCAATCTGTTTACGGCTAAGAGAAGCGCCACCCGGAACGCGCAGCACGGCAACGCGGCCTTTGGCATCATTGGCCGGGCCGGAGAAGACAGCAAACTCAACGTCTTTCAGCAGGTCAGCGACGTCCACCAGCTCCATCGGGTTACGCAGATCCGGCTTATCGGAGCCGTAACGACGCTCGGCTTCAGCAAAGGTCATGATCGGGAAGTCGCCCAGATCCACGCCTTTGATCTCTTGCCACAGCTGGCGAACCATCGCTTCCATGATTTCACGCACCTGCGGTGCGGTCATAAAGGAGGTTTCTACGTCGATCTGGGTAAATTCAGGCTGACGGTCAGCACGCAGGTCTTCGTCACGGAAGCATTTTACGATCTGATAGTAGCGGTCGAAGCCGGACATCATCAGCAGCTGTTTGAACAGCTGTGGGGACTGCGGCAACGCGTAGAATTTACCTTTATGAACGCGGCTCGGGACCAGATAGTCACGTGCCCCTTCCGGGGTCGCTTTGGTCAGCATCGGTGTTTCGATGTCGAGGAAGTTGTGGTCATCCATAAAGCGGCGCACGAAGCTGGTGATCTTCGCGCGGGTTTTCAGGCGCTGGGCCATTTCCGGACGACGCAGGTCAAGGTAGCGGTATTTGAGACGCGCTTCTTCGGTGTTGACGTGATTGGAGTCAAGCGGCAGCGCATCTGAACGGTTAATGATGTTCAGATCGGATGCCAGCACTTCAATCGCACCGGTCGCCATGTCGGCGTTGATGTTTTTTTCGTCACGGGCGCGCACGGTGCCGGTGACCTGAATGCAGAACTCATTGCGCAGTTCGGAAGCCAGTTTCAGCGCATCCGCACGATCCGGGTCGAAGAACACCTGAACGATGCCCTCGCGATCGCGCATATCAATAAAAATAAGGCTGCCGAGATCGCGGCGACGGTTGACCCAACCACACAACGTCACCTGCTGGCCCACGTGGGACTGTCGAAGCTGTCCGCAATATTCTGTACGCATGAGATATCCCTTAACTTAGCCGCAGGCCGATTGTCGCCCGCCTTGCAGGCAATACTGTCGCAGCTTTAGCTGAATGTCACAACTGGATGAAAAAAGGCGGCTATTATACTGAAAATTCGGCCACAGGATAAGAGCGCTGCGGCAAGAAGCGCATTACCTGCACGCTTCTTGCGCATTCTCACAAAAATTAACAAAAAGTGTAAACCCTCCGGGGCGGTTTACCGCGTAAGGTACGGGTTTAGCCGTTCATTTAACAGGAGTCTCTATGCTGGAGTTAAACGCAGCCAAAACCGCGCTGGTAGTGATCGATCTACAGGAAGGTATTCTGCCGTTTGCCGGTGGGCCTTATAGCGCAGACGCCGTGGTCAGCCAGGCTGCACGCCTGGCGGAAAAGTGCCGCCAGGCCGGTTCGCCGGTATTTCTGGTACGCGTTGGCTGGTCGGCCGATTTTGCCGAAGCCCTGAAGCAGCCGGTTGATGCGGTAATGGGTGGGCATGCTCTGCCGGACAACTGGTGGACCTGGGCTGCGAAGCTCGGCAAAAAAGAGAGCGATATCGAGATCACTAAACGCCAGTGGGGCGCGTTTTACGGTACCGATCTGGAGCTGCAGCTGCGTCGTCGTGGAATCGACACCATCCTGCTGTGCGGGATTTCGACCAATATCGGCGTCGAGTCGACCGGCCGTAACGCCTGGGAGCTGGGCTTTAATCTGATTGTTGCCGAAGACGCCTGCAGCGCCGCCGACGCTGAACAACATCGGGGCAGCATGACCCATATCTTCCCGCGTATTGGCCGGGTTCGCACCACCGACGAGATCCTCGCCGCGCTATGATCTACGTTGGCTTACCCCAATGGTCGCACCCGAAATGGGCGCGCCTTGGTATTACCGGTCTGGAAGAGTATGCCCGCCACTTCAACTGCGTGGAGGGCAATACCACGCTCTACGCGCTGCCGAAAGCTGAGGTGGTTGACCGCTGGCGTCAGCAAACCGGGGATGATTTCCGCTTCTGTTTTAAATTCCCGGCGACCATTTCCCACCAGGCGGCCCTGCGCAACTGTGGCGATCTGACGGCGGAATTTTTTGATCGCCTCTCTCCTCTGGATGACCGGATAGGCCAGTACTGGCTCCAGCTTCCTGCCCACTTCGGCCCGCGTGACCTTCCCGCCCTGTGGCAGTTTCTCGACGCGCTGCCTGAGGCGTTCACCTACGGGGTTGAAGTCCGCCATCCGGCCTTCTTTGCCAAAGGCGAAGAGGAAAAGCAGCTCAATCAAGGGCTACACGCCCGGGGCGTCAACCGGACCATTCTCGACAGTCGGCCCGTGCACGGCGCAGTGCCGCACAGTGAGGCGATTATTGAAGCCCAGCGGAAAAAGCCGAAGCTGCCGGTTCATGCGGTGGTAACCGCCCAGGATCCGATGGTGCGCTTTATCGGCAGCGATAATATGCAGCAGAATCTTGAGCTGTTTAACGTCTGGCTAACTACTCTGCCGCGCTGGGAGCAAAACGCCACGCCCTGGCTGTTTTTGCATACGCCAGATATCGCCCAGGCCCCGGAGCTGGTTGCCAGTCTCTGGCCTGCGCTGCAACAGGCGCTCCCTTGTGTTGGAAACTTACCCGCAATCCCACAACAGTCTTCTCTTTTCTGATCGAGGCGAGCTATCATAGCGGCTGCCGTCGGGCAGTCCATCAGGGAGTTAGTATGGTTAGCGCGCTGTATGCTGTGCTGGGTGCGTTGTTATTACTCAAGTTTTCTTTTGACGTTGTACGTATGCGGATGCAGTATCGGGTCGCCTCCGGCGACGGCGGTTTCAGCGAACTTCAGAACGTGATCCGCATTCACGGCAATGCGGTGGAATATATTCCCATCGGCTTAATCCTGCTGCTGTTTATGGAAATGAACGGCGCGGAAACCTGGATGGTCCACGTGTGTGGGATCCTGCTGATTGCCGGGCGTCTGATGCACTACTATGGCCTTCACCACCGTCTTTTTCGCTGGCGTCGTAGCGGGATGAGCGCGACCTGGTGTTCGCTGGTGCTGATGGCAGCAGCTAATCTGTGGTATATGCCCTGGGAGTTGGTTTTCTCCGTGCGTTAGCGCACAATACGCCACTTTATTTTTCCCGGATTTTTTTGTTATGTCAGACCGCGACACGCTTTTTGCTGCGCCTATTGCCAGCCTGGGCGACTGGACCTTTGATGAACGGGTAGCCGAAGTCTTCCCGGATATGATCCAGCGCTCGGTGCCGGGCTACTCCAATATTATCTCGATGATCGGCATGCTGGCCGGGCGCTTTGTACAGCCCGGAACACGCGTCTACGATCTCGGCTGCTCTCTGGGCGCGGCAACCCTCTCCGTGCGCCGCAATATCGCCCACGAAGGCTGCAACATTATCGCGGTCGATAACTCTCCGGCGATGGTCGAACGCTGCCGTCGCCATATTGACGCTTACAAAGCGCCCACGCCGGTTGAGGTTGTGGAAGGCGATATTCGTGATATCCACATTGAAAATGCCTCTATGGTGGTGCTCAATTTTACCCTGCAGTTCCTGGAGCCGGTCGAGCGCCAGCTGCTGCTGGATAAAATTTATCAGGGATTGAACCCTGGCGGTGCGCTGGTGCTGTCGGAGAAGTTCAGCTTTGAAGATGCCCAGGTCGGTGAACTGCTGTTCAATATGCATCACGATTTTAAACGCGCTAACGGCTACAGCGAGCTGGAGATTAGCCAGAAGCGCAGCATGCTGGAAAACGTGATGCGTACCGACTCCGTCGAGACCCACAAAGCCCGTCTGCGTCAGGC
>DATEKR010000310.1:0-4006 GCA_035277345.1 Enterobacteriaceae bacterium | reverse complement strand
GGCATAGCTGATGTTTGTTCCCGTTGTGGAGAGCATCAGCACCACCGGTTTATCGGCGTTAAGATCGGCAAGATGCACCGGCACACCCACGTCTTTTGACGCATGATAGCCGCCGGCAATCAGCAGCGCCGGATGCGGCGCGACCATCAGCTGCTGGGCCATAAAGCGATCCCGGTTTTGCTGGATCGACAACATCCCCCGGAGTTGTTCAGGCGAGAGTTCCCCGTTGTGCATCAGAGAGATCACCGCCGTGAGCGCATCCTGGACGGATTTATCCGTCGTACGTTTCCCCTCAGGAAAGGTCGGTGCACGATAGAGCGCGCTGACTTTTTCCCGGCTGATATTGGCCACCAACAGAGGGTAATCGCCGTTCAGTGCCTCCAGTACAACTTCGCGATAGAGCGGCCATGGCCAGCCAGGTATCCATCTCAGCGCCATCTGAATACGCTCTTCGCGCATGACGGTGTCGGACTGCACGGCCTGCTTAACCTGATTAACGGCGGTCTGCTGGTCGCTGGCGAGCATTTCCAGCAGCACGCTGCCCTGCGGGCGCTGTTTCTGCAGGCTTTTGAGCAGCCAGAGTTCAATATCGTGGTGTGCAGGATTGGTATGCTCTTCACCGACAATCACCTTCGGTGCCCGGCTCAGCAGGTTAAGTAATTCATCCGGCGTCAGCTGAGCGCCCGTTTGTGCATTACGAATAAGCGACGAGGCAGGGATTAGTGCACTGTCTGCCCGTGTGTCGGTGCGCACCGGCTGCTGGCAGGCTGCCAGCATCAGGGAACCGCACAGCGCCAGACAGGCCATGAGGGAAGTCTTTTTTTGCATAATTTTATTTTATTGCCTTCTTTCAGAAGGAATTATCAGGCTGATAGCACAGGGAAAGGAGTATAAATGCTAATGATAATTAATATCAAGATCATTAGCATTTAGGTGTGGCAGTTATTCGGTGGGGCGAGAAGGCGGGTTCAGAATGTCGTCTATCTGCACATCGCTGAGCTTGAGATCAAAGAAGCGCTGATAAAAATCGCGGGTCTCCTGGCGCATATCCACATCGGCAAAACGTTCCGGGTAAAGGGTTTTTGCCAGCCACAGGAACTGGAGCGCCTCTTCGCTGGTTTCGCGGCACCACCAGAACATTCCCCTCGGATTAACATACACGCGATGATGCGCCACCGCATCGACAGCAGCCCAGACGGGCGACGCGAGGATCTCATCCGCATCGCGCTTATTCATGGCGACAATCACCGCCGGATTGGCCGCAACAATCTGCTCCAGCGCCACTTCCCCCGAGCCTTTTTTCACGCCGCCAAACCAGTTTTCCGCAATATTGCGGGCACCGGCCAGGTCCATCCAGTCCTGATTCAGCGAGGGTCGACCGCTGGTGGTCAGCGGACTGCCCACGCTGTGATAGACCGTCACCCGCTCGCTTTCCGGCAGCCCCTGTAATCGGGATGCGACCAGGGCAACGTTTTTATCGAAGTAACGCTGGTAATCCTGCGCTTTTTTGCGGGCATCCTCGCCCAGCGCGTCGGCGGTTTGCTGCACCCGGGCGGTCAGGTTCTGCATGGAATTGGCTTCAAAGGTGAGGATCCGCAGTCCGGTTTTCGCCAGTCGGTCCGCCTGCGGCACCGTCGTACCTTGCGGAACAAACAGCAGCTGGACACCCAGTGAAATCAGCTGCTCCGGATTAAGCTCATGGCTACTGTTGACGCTAATCACCGGTACGCTATCAATGTGCGGCAGGCTCTGGCGAAACAGCGGGATCCGTTTTGCGACAATCGACGTGCCGACAATATTGTCGCCGTAGCCGAGCATCGCAATAATGGTGTTCTGTGCCGGCCACGAGGTGGCAATGCGCAGTTCGCCGTCCGGCGTGGCGGCCCGAAGGCCGCCGTTAACGAGGAGTCCAAGCGCCAGAATCAGCGCGGAGAGTCGTTTCATTTTATCGCCTGCTTAAAAATCAAGGGTAACGGAAGCACGCACTTCGCGACCGCTGCCGAGGAACGCGCTTGGAGAGCCGCCGTTTCCGTCGGTGCCTGACGGGAAGATCGAGGCCCAGTAATGTTCGTCAGTCACGTTATTGACCGTCACCCGGAAGGTGGTCGGAACATTGCTGATTCGGGTGTGGTAGCGCGTACCCAGATCCAGAGTGGTGTAGCTATCGGCCCAGGCGGTATTGGTATCATTCGCCGCCCGTTTGCCGGTGTAGTGAAGATTGGCGCTGTAAACCAGCTCCGGCATTGACGGCAGGTTATATTCAACCAGCAGATTGGCCTGCACTTTCGGCACGCCGACCACACGTTTGTCACGCGTGCTTTCGGAGACGGTATCTTTCAGCTGCGGGTCGAGGAACGTCACGCCGCTGTAAATATTCAGTCCGTCATACACGCGTCCCGTCGCGGTCAGCTCCAGGCCGTTGTTGACCTGCTCCCCCTGCTCTTTGTAAACCATGTCGCGGCTATCCACATAGGCGAAAGGCCGCTTCAGCTGGAATACCGCCGCGCCAAGATTAAGATCGCCAAGGTCGGCCTTCAGGCCCGCTTCATACTGCTGGCTGCGGTAGGGTTTGAGCGTCTGCCCTTCGTTTTTAACACCGCTGTCGGTCGGCGCCGTTCCGCCCTGCTCCAGCGAGTCGGCGTAGCTGATATACGCCATCAGGGACGGGTTAATTTTATACATCAGCGCCGCGCTCGGGCTTAAGCCCTGCTGATCATCCTGCCCGGTTTGCTCTCCGCTACGGTTGAAGTTTTTGGTCTGCAGCCAGCTCTGGCTCAGATAGAACATCGCCGACCACTGTGGCGTCAGGGTCAGGGTATCGCCGATCGTGATGCTCTGCTGGCTGTTCTCGCTCGATTTATAGCGATCGCCATTCATCCTGATACGGCCGTCGCCCAGCTCCGCCATTGAGGACGGGTGATACATATTGCTGTTATCCCAGCGATACTGCTGAGAGCTGCCTTTCGCAGAATAGATAGACCAGACATAGCCGCTGGTGGCGAAGGCCAGGTCGTGCCCGATGCTGCCGGTATCAACATGCCCGTTCAGCGTGAGCGTGTTGCTGAGCACCCGGAAACGGCCTGCGGCGCTGGAGTCGCTCATTTTGCGGCTAATATCGCCTTCGCTGTTCAGAATGGTGCTGGAAACGGAGCGCATGGCGCGGTCGGCCTGCTGCCAGCCCACACCTGCGGTCAGGGACCAGTCATCATTGAGATAGTGAATCAGGCGGGTGCTGAGGGTATCGGTGGTGAGCGCATTCCCTGCGGTACTCAGCGCCAGATTTTTATTTTTTGCATCGGGTGCGGACGGCAGCTGAACGTTGGCACCATAACTGAAGCTGCCCGGATACCCTTTTTGCACGAATTCATAATGGCTGGCATCCAGCTGCAGCTGCGTGCCGGGACGGATATTCCAGTCGAGCGCCACGGAGGCCAGCTTACGGCGGCGGGTGCTGTCGGCCAGATTGCCTTCGCCCTCTTCATTGAGCAGGTTCAGGCGATAGCCAAACTGGTTATCGTCATCAACGTGGCCGCCAAGATCGAGATGACCGGTCAGCGCGCTGCGGCTCTGGTAGCCCAGCGTGACCTGACGCAGTGTCTCCTGGGTGGGGCGTTTCGCGATGAAATTAAACTGTCCTGCCGGGCTGGCCGGTCCGTAAAGCGATCCGGTCAGACTATTGAGCACATCGAGGCGTTCCAGCATCTCAACGGGAAATGCGGTGGTCGAGACAATATTCAGCCCGTCGAGGCGACTGTTTGACACCACGCTGCCCTGCATCCCACGACTTTGCGGCCGCCCAACGTCCATCCCGCCGCGCGCCTGCATCTGCGTGCCGGGAGAGTATTTCAGCATTTCACTGACGCTTTTGGCCTGCTGGTTCTCAATCATCGCAGCGGTGACGGTGGTTGATGACAGAGGGGTATCGATCCAGGCTTTGTTGCCGAGCGGGCCAACATCCAGTTCAGCGGTTTTAAAACCGGCGCCGGAAGCCGCCTGCGTCGAGGAG
>DATEKR010000309.1:0-26686 GCA_035277345.1 Enterobacteriaceae bacterium | reverse complement strand
CGGCCAGCTCGCCGTCACCGGTCACCAGAAAAATACGGCGGCGACTGTTGTTTTTCTTCGCCGCCAGCGCCAGACCGACCGCGACCGGGAAACCGTGGCCCAGCGCGCCGGTATTCAGCTCAATCCCCGGCGTTTTCTGCTTCACCGGGTGGCCGGGCAGATGAGAGTTGGGATGTTGATAGGTACTCAGCCAGTCGACGGGGATAAACCCGGCTTCCGCCAGTACGCAGTAGTAGCAGCCCACCGCATGGCCTTTTGACTGGATATAAATATCCCGTTCGTCGTCATCGAGCCGGTCAGGCGCCACGTTGAGAATGCGAAAATAGAGCGCGGTCAGCAGCTCCACCTGAGAGAGGTCAGCCCCGGTATGGCCGCCCGCAGGGCTATTGGCATTAAGTCGAATAATGTGCCGCCGCACCGCCCGTGCTTTCTGTTCCAGCGTTTTAACATCGTCGTTGTAGGGATTCATGTGATACCTCTGAATTTTATTTCACACTCGAATATTTATTCCGTTAGTCACAAAAAAAGCCCGGGTAGCCGCCTTTTTATCCATCCCATCGCCATTACCTGTGGCGGGGTATCAATAATCGCATTGAATATATATTCATTGTCGATTCTTTATTCAATTATGGTATTCTCTTTCCGGGTTTGTCTATAGTGGATTTCGCCAATTGGTAATTTTTTGTGTTGTATCACACTCAGAAGCCCACCTTTGTCGCGTATCATAGGAACGAGCCTGTGGCTTCACACTGTTGATTTTTATTGAGGAATTGTATGGCTAAGCAGGATGAACAACGCCTTCTGGTTAAAATTGCTAATCTTTATTATCTGGAAGGTCGCAAGCAGTCCGATATTGCCGAATTGCTCTCCCTCTCCCAGTCTTTCGTCTCACGCGCTATTAGCCGCTGCCAGAAAGAAGGGGTCGTTAAAATCAGCGTCGTGCAGCCGTCGAACATCTTTCACAATCTCGAAAAAGGGATCGAAGAGCGCTACGGCATTCGCCAGGCCATTATCGTCGATGCCGAAGAGGATGCCAGCGATCAGGCCATCAAGCGCGCTATTGGCTCCGCCGCCGCCCACTATCTGGAAACGCGGTTACGGCCTAAAGACCTGGTGGGTGTCTCCTCCTGGAGCTCGACCATTCGTGCCATGGTCGATGAAGTCCACGCCCAGAACCTGAAAGCCAGCGGCGTGATCCAGCTGCTCGGCGGCGTGGGTCCGAATGGCAATGTCCAGGCCACGATCCTGACGCAAACCCTGGCTCAGCAGCTTAATTGTCAGGCCTGGCTGCTCCCGTCGCAGAGCATCGAAGGCTCGATGGAAGAGAAAAATCGACTCATCGCCAGCAAAGATGTGGCCGAGGTCACCGCCCGCTTTGACGATGTGGATATCGCTATCGTCGGCGTCGGTATTCTGGAACCGTCCCAGCTGCTGAAAACCTCCGGCAACTACTACCACGAAGATATGCTGCAAACGCTCGCCGTGCGCGGTGCCGTCGGCGATATCTGCCTGCACTATTACGATAAACATGGCAATGCGGTTCTGCAAAACGACGAAGATCCGGTGATCGGTATGGAGCTGAGCAAAGTCAAAAAATGCCCGAACGTGGTGGCGCTTGCCGGTGGCGTTGAGAAAGTTGCTGCCATCAAGGGCGCGATGAGCGGCGGCTATATCGATGTACTGATCACCGACTACCACACCGCCCGGGGTCTGATGAAAGTCTGATCTCAGGATTATTTACCTTCGGGAGAGCGCCTGTTCCCCGGAGGTAAATTCGTTAGTATTTCCTTTAATTTCATATCATTAGCTATCACGCTCATTTTTCAATTCCCCTGTCTCTCGTTGCCCATTTGTTAACCGATATTGTGATTCTTAGCACAATTGCCGATTTTGCCTGTGGCTCATCGCAAATTATCTGGCTAAGGTATTAAATAAATAATCAACACCGAATATATATTCACAGATAGCAAAAACGCGTGAATGAAGTGCGTATCAGCGAACATCTGGAGACAAGGTTATGCGGGCACACAAAGAGATTATTATCGCCCTCGATGAAGGGACGACCAACGCCAAAGCCGTTGCGCTGGATGGCCAGGGAAAGGTTATCGCCAAATTCTCCCGGCCGCTCACCATTGAAACGCCGCGTGAGGGCTGGGTTGAGCAGTCAGGCGAGATGCTGATCGAGGCTTCTCTGGATGTGCTGTCCCGCGCCATCGCTGAAGTGGGAGCCGATAACGTCGCGGCTCTCGCCATCAGCAACCAGCGGGAAACCGCGATTGGCTGGTATCGCAGCAACGGCAAACCGCTCGCCAGCGCCATCACCTGGCAGTGCTCCCGTAGCGCAGAGTTCTGTGAAGGCCTGCGCCGCGATCGCCTTGAGCAGCAGATTAAATCCACCACCGGCCTGCCCGTCGCCCCGCTCTTTTCCGGCTCGAAGATGCGCTGGCTGCTGGAATCCGTACCCAATGGCCTGGCGCTGGCGGCCCAGGGGGAAATCTGTCTTGGCACCATCGACAGCTGGCTGCTGTGGAAACTGACCGGTGGCGACGCCTTCAGCTGTGACTACTCCAATGCCGCTCGTACCCAGCTGCTTAGCCTGCACAGCGGCGACTGGGATGATGAGATGCTGAACATCTTCCAGATCCCACGCGCCGCACTGCCGGAAATCAAACCCTCCAGCGGGCTGTTTGGCGTGACCCGTGGACTTAAAAATATTCCCGACGGCATTCCGGTGATGTCGATGGTCGGCGACTCCCATGCGGCCCTTTTTGCCCATGCGATGGGCAAAGCGGGCTGCGTCAAAGCCACTTACGGTACCGGCTCCTCGGTAATGGCACCGGTCAGCTCCGCCCAGTGCGATATTGACGCGCTGGCAACCACCATCGCCTGGCACGACGGGGAACAGATCGTCTACGGCCTGGAGGGCAATATCCCGCATACGGGCGATGCGGTGGCATGGATGGCCGACTGCACGGGACTGAATGAACTCAGCGACGCTGAACGCCTGCACGCGCTCAACACTCTGCCCGCCTCAGTTGAGTCAACGCTTGGCGTCTATTTTGTTCCGGCATTGACCGGGCTTGGCGCGCCCTGGTGGGATGAGAGCGCCCGCGGGGTGATCTGCGGCCTGAGCCGTGGCGTCAAACGCGCGCACCTGATCCGCGCCGCGCTGGAATCCATCACTTACCAGATTGCCGATGTGGTGGTCGCCATGCGCCAGCATGCGGATTTCACCCTCACCGCGCTGATGGTGGACGGCGGCCCGACCGGCAACGACTGGCTGATGCAGTATCAGGCCGACCTGCTGGGCTGCCCGGTGATGCGCAGCGACGTACCGGAGCTTTCAGCCATTGGCGCAGCCCTGCTGGCCCGCAAAGCGGTCAGCGCGATGTCACCCGACGAAATGCAGCAGTTTCTTTCCACCCACGGCGCGTTCCAGCCAGATATAGCGCGCCACGGGCGATTACAAAAGCGCTGGCACCAGTGGAAAAACGCGGTTGAACGTACTCGATGGAAGGCAACGGATGCGCGCAGGGAAAGCGTCAAACCGCAGGCGTAACCGTTCCAACGATCAACCCTAAGCACAGGAGTTTATTCCATCCACAACCAACACCAGACCTGAGCGTTACGAGGACGTTGTTTCACCGTACCCGACAAAAACAATACAGAGAGAACATCGTTATGAAATTACCTTTAAACCTGTTAACCGTCGCCGTCCTTGGCGCCTTCTCCTTCGCCGCTAACGCCGCAGAAAAAGGCACCATCCTGATTATGGTCAACTCGCTGGACAACCCTTACTACGCGTCAGAAGCCAAAGGGGCCAGCCAGAAAGCGCAGGAGCTGGGCTATAAAACCACGGTGCTTTCCCACGGCGAAGACGTGAAAAAGCAGAGTGAGCTTATCGATACGGCCATCGGCCAGAAGGTCCAGGGCATCGTGCTGGATAACGCCGACTCAACGGCAAGCGTCGCGGCCATCAAAAAAGCCAAAGACGCCGGTATTCCGGTAGTGCTGATTAACCGTGAGATTCCGGTTGATGACGTCGCCCTGGTGCAGATTACCCACAACAATTTCCAGGCCGGGTCAGAGGTCGCCAACGTCTTCGTCGAAAAAATGGCGGAGAAAGGCAAGTACGCCGAGCTGACCTGTAACCTCGCGGATAACAACTGCGTCACACGCTCCAAATCCTTCCACCAGGTACTCGACCAGTACCCCGATATGGTCAGCGTCGCCCGTCAGGATGCTAAAGGCACCCTGATCGACGGCAAACGCATTATGGACAGCATTCTGCAGGCACACCCGGACGTTAAGGGCGTGATCTGCGGTAACGGCCCGGTGGCCCTGGGCGCGATTGCAGCCCTGAAAGCCGCGGGACGCGATGATGTGGTGGTGGTCGGCATTGACGGCAGCAACGACGAGCGCGACGCCGTGAAAGCCGGGACGCTGAAAGCCACGGTCATGCTGCAGGCCCAGGGGATCGCGGCCCAGGGCGTAACCGACCTCGATAACTACCTGCAAAAAGGCACAAAGCCTGCGAAACAGCGCGTGATGTTCCGTGGGATCCTGATGACTCAGGAAAACGCCGACAAAGTACAGGATTTCAATATCAAGTCCTGAGTTAACGCAGTCGCGCCCCTTCGGGGGCGCAGAGGAGAAGGTTATGTCCAGAAAAATCTGGCTGCTGGCGGCCATTCTGGGGCTGGGCGGCTGCCGCATTGTCTCTCAGCAGGAGCTTGCCGATCTGAAGTCGCCGCCTAACCCACATATGGCGTCGGTCGCGCAAACCTGGAAAAACACGCTGGTGCCTCAGGTAGTGCGTGATGCACGCCCCCTGCCGGAGCTGATGGCGTCCCTGCGCGCCGCGCCTGACTTTGACAGCGCCTGTAAAACCCTGGGCTATCGTTCATCCGACGAAAATCCGTGCATCTTTTACGTCAGCGTTCAGGGCACCGTTGAGAGCCTGGATACCAAATCCCGCAGCGGCAAAATGACCCTGCGCGAAGACAGCGGCGAAAATGTTGTGGTCCAGATTGGTCCGACCCTGCGCGGCACGCTGCTGCGCGACGGCTTTAAAGGGGCCAGCTACCAGGACTTCAATGACCAGGTGCTGTTCGGCGAATATGGCCGCGCCATTAACGACCAGGCGGTGAATGCCATCAAGGATGCGCAGTTGAAAGAGGGTCAAAGCCGCCTGATCTACGGCGTCTTCTCCGCCTGGGATACGCCGCAAACGGTGCCGGACATTACTCCAGTGCAAATAGTCGCGCGGGAGGCAGCCCAATGAAGCCCGATAATTCTGCCCCTGAAGCACTGTCGGACGTGATTATCGAGACGCGTAATGTCTCGCGCGTCTATCCCGGCGTCGTCGCGCTCGACGACGTTAACTACCGGGTTTATCGCAACAAAGTTAATGTCCTGATTGGCGAGAACGGGGCCGGTAAGTCGACGATGATGAAAATGCTCGCCGGAGTAGAAACGCCCTCCTCCGGGCAGATTTTCCTCGACGGCCAGCCCGTCACGCTCGGCTCCACCCATCAGGCGGAAAAACAGGGTATCAGCATTATTTTCCAGGAGCTGAACCTGTTTCCCAATATGAACGTGATGGACAACATTTTTATCGCCAACGAGTTTTTCCAGCGTGGGCGGATTAACGAGGCATACCAGTATCAGCTGGCAAAATCGTTACTCGAACGGCTGGAGCTGGACGTTGACCCGCTCAGCCCGCTGGGCGAACTGGGGATCGGCCACCAGCAGCTGGTTGAGATTGCCCGCGCCCTGTCGAAAGACACCCGGGTACTGATTATGGACGAACCGACCTCGGCGCTCAGCCAGTCGGAAGTGAAAGTTCTGTTTAACGTTATCGATCAGCTTAAACGCCGCGGCGTGACCATTATCTATATCTCCCACCGGCTGGAAGAGCTGATGGAGATCGGCGATCACATCACTATTTTCCGCGACGGACGCTTTATCGCCGAACGCGACGTGTGCGACGCCAGCGTGCCCTGGATCATCGAGCAGATGGTCGGGGATAAGAAAAAGCACTTCGACTACCAGCCCGCGCCGCAGGGTGCGCCGGTCCTGAGGGTTAACGGCCTCACCGCCCTGCACCAGAGCGGCGGCTATCGCCTGAACGACGTCAGCTTCAGCCTCAATAAAGGTGAAGTGATCGGTATTTATGGCCTGCTTGGCGCCGGTCGCACGGAGCTGTTCAAAGGGCTAATCGGCCTGATGAGCTGCCAGCAGGGCGAGATCCACCTGAATGACGAGCGTATCGACAAAGCCCAGTTTCACACCCGGCTGAAAAAGGGGCTGGCGCTGGTGCCGGAAGATCGTCAGGGGGAAGGCGTTATCCAGATGATGTCCATCCAGTCCAATATGACGCTTTCCGACCACAGTCTGAAAGGCTTCCGTCGTGCCTGGCGCTGGCTGAATCCGCATACAGAACGGGATAGCGTCAACGAGATGATTGCTCAACTGGCGATTAAAGTCAGCGACCCCGAACTGCCGGTCACCTCCCTGAGCGGCGGTAATCAGCAGAAGGTGGTACTGGGCAAGGCGCTGATGACCCAGCCGCAGGTCGTCTTACTGGATGAGCCAACGCGCGGCATCGACGTCGGTGCGAAAACCGATGTTTATCACCTGATTGGCCGTATGGCGCAGCAGGGGCTGGCGGTGATGTTCTCCTCCTCCGAACTGGACGAGGTGATGGCGCTGGCGGACAGAATTCTGGTGATGGCCGACGGACGTATTGCCGCCGACCTGCCCCGGCACGCGGCCACCCGGGAAAAACTGATTGCCGCGTCCACTCCACAAGATTAACCAGGCTGGAAACCATCATGAACCAGAAATATATGATTTACATGTACCTGCTGAAAGCCAGAACCTTTATCGCCCTGCTGCTGGTGATCGGCTTCTTCAGCGTGATGGTACCGAACTTCCTGACACCCTCTAACCTGCTGATTATGACCCAGCACGTGGCGATTACCGGTCTGCTGGCGATTGGCATGACCCTGGTGATCCTGACTGGCGGGATCGATCTCTCCGTCGGCGCGGTCGCCGGGATCTGCGGCATGGTCGCAGGCGCGCTCCTGACCAACGGCCTGCCGCTGTGGAACGGCAGCATCATCTTCTTCAACGTCCCGGAAGTGATTGCCCTGGTCGCGCTGTTCGGTATCTTCGCCGGGTTTATCAACGGGGCGGTAGTGACCCGCTTTGGCGTCGCGCCGTTTATTTGTACCCTCGGCATGATGTACGTTGCCCGCGGCTCGGCCCTGCTGTTTAACGACGGCAGCACCTACGCCAACCTTAACGGCATTGAAGCGCTGGGCAATACCGGCTTTGCCACCCTGGGTTCCGGCACCCTGCTGGGCGTCTATATCCCTATCTGGCTGATGGTAGGCTTTCTGCTGCTGGGCTTCTGGCTGACCACCAAAACGCCGCTGGGCCGTTATATCTACGCTATCGGCGGCAACGAATCCGCCGCCCGCCTGGCCGGTGTCCCGATTATTAAAACCAAAATGTTCGTCTACGCCTTTTCCGGGCTCTGCGCCGCGCTGGTCGGGCTGGTCGTGGCCTCGCAGCTGCAAACCGCCCACCCGATGACCGGGAATATGTTCGAAATGGACGCCATCGGCGCAACGGTGCTTGGCGGCACGGCGCTGGCCGGCGGTCGCGGGCGGGTTTCCGGGTCGATTATCGGAGCCTTCGTGATCGTCTTTCTTGCCGACGGCATGGTGATGATGGGTGTCAGCGATTTCTGGCAGATGGTGATTAAGGGTGTGGTGATCGTCACCGCCGTGATCGTCGACCAGTTCCAGCAGCGCCTGCAAAACAAGGTGATCCTGCTGCGCCGTCACGACGAGAAAATGGCGGCGGCCCCCTCTTCCGAAGCTACGCCGGGTTAACACGCTATTTTACCGGGCGCGGGCGCGCCCGGACTCTTACAGGAGCACGTTCATGCAACGAAATTTTGAGCAAAAAACCGTGGTTATCACCGGAGCCTGTCGCGGTATCGGGGCCGGGATCGCCGAGCGTTTTGCCCGCGATGGCGCACGCCTGGTGATGGTGTCCAACGCCGCACGGGTCCACGACACGGCGGAGAGCCTGCGTCAGCGTTACCATGCCGATATCCTCTCCCTTGAGGTGGATGTCACCGATGAAGCCCAGGTCCAGGATCTCTATGCCCGGGCCGCCGCGCGCTTCGGCACTATCGACGTCTCGATCCAGAACGCAGGCGTGATCACCATCGACTATTTCGACAAGATGCCCAAGGCCGATTTCGACAAGGTGCTGGCCGTGAATACCACCGGCGTCTGGCTCTGCTGTCGGGAAGCGGCGAAATATATGGTCAAGCAGAACCAGGGCTGTCTGATTAACACCTCTTCCGGCCAGGGCCGTCAGGGCTTTATCTATACCCCGCATTATGCCGCCAGCAAAATGGGCGTTATCGGCATCACCCAGAGCCTGTCACAGGAGCTGGCACCCTGGAATATCACGGTAAACGCCTTCTGTCCGGGCATTATTGAAAGCGAAATGTGGGACTACAACGATCGCGTCTGGGGAGAAATTCTCAGCACCGACGAAAAACGCTACGGCAAAGGTGAACTGATGGCCGAATGGGTAGAAGGCATCCCCTTAAAACGTGCCGGAAAACCGGAAGACGTCGCCGGGCTGGTTGCCTTCCTCGCCTCTGACGACGCTCGCTATATCACCGGCCAGACTATTAACGTTGACGGCGGCCTGATCATGTCCTGACGGACCATGCTCATCTGCAACGCCATAATCAGGAGCACGATAAATGATTGCCAAAAATTTCTCACAGGAACTCTTTAGCCTCAGCCAGCGGGTCGCTTTTGTGACGGGCGCGGGCAGCGGTATCGGTCAGACCATTGCCTGCGCGCTGGCCAGCGCCGGGGCGAAGGTGGTGTGTTTCGACGTGCGTGAAGACGGCGGGCTACGCGACACCGTAAAACATATTACCGATATCGGCGGTGAAGCCAGTCTGTTTACCGGCGATGTCCGCCAGCTTAGCCATCTTCGTGACGCGGTTGCCCAGGCCAAAAGTCAGTATGGTCGCCTCGATATTGCGGTTAACGCCGCCGGTATTGCCAACGCCAATCCAGCGCTGGAGATGGAAGCCGAGCAGTGGCAGCGGGTGATTGATATCAACCTTACCGGGGTATGGAACTCCTGTAAGGCCGAAGCGGAGTTGATGGCCGAATGCGGCGGCGGGTCGATTATTAATATCGCCTCCATGTCCGGGATTATCGTTAACCGGGGGCTGGAGCAGGCGCACTACAACAGCTCTAAAGCCGGGGTGATCCACCTGAGTAAAAGTCTGGCGATGGAGTGGGTTGATAAGCATATCCGCGTCAACAGCATCAGCCCTGGCTATACCGCCACGCCGATGAACACCCGTCCGGAAATGGTCCATCAGACCCGCGAGTTTGAAAGCCAGACCCCGATGCAGCGCATGGCGAAAGTCGAAGAGATGGCCGGTCCGGCGCTGTTCCTCGCCAGTGACGCCGCCTCGTTCTGCACCGGCGTTGACCTGGTCGTGGACGGCGGGTTTATCTGCTGGTAGCGCGGAATAACACGCCCCGGCTAATGCGTCGGGGCGTGCCGGGTTATGCGTTTTAAACATAAGCTAAGTTGAATTTTGACTTTACCAAAATTCGGCGGCGGCGCTAACGTAGCGAAACCTATAACAATCAATATAATTTTTTTCAGGGATCGCTATGAATAAAAAACTGCTGCCGTTAATGCTGCTTGCTGCGCTGTCTGCTGCCGCGCACGCCGCCACCCCGCCCAATACGCTGGTGGTGGCTCAGGGGCTGGATGATATCGTGAGTCTCGACCCGGCTGAAGCCAATGAACTTTCCAGTATTCAGACCATTCCCAGCCTCTATCAGCGCCTGGTCCAGCCCGACCGCGATAACCCGGAAAAAATAACCCCGATCCTTGCCGAAAGCTGGCAGGCTGATCCGGCGGCGAAAACCCTGACCGTAAAGCTGAAAAGCGAGGCTAAATTTGCCTCCGGCAACCCGCTGCGTCCGGAAGATGTGATTTTCTCTTACACCCGCGCGGTAAAGCTGAACAAGTCTCCGGCCTTTATTCTTAACGTCCTCGGCTGGCGGGCGGATAACATCGACAGCCAGCTGAAGAAAGTTGATGACCATACGCTACAACTCACCTGGACCGCCGATGTCAGCCCCGCAGTGGCACTGAATATTCTCTCAACGCCGATCGCTTCTATCGTCGATGAGAAACAGGTAGCCGCCAACGTCAAGGGCGATGACTTTGGCAATGGCTGGCTGAAAATGCACTCGGCGGGCAGCGGCGCGTTTAAAATGCGCGTTTACCAGCCGCACCAGGCCATAGTGCTGGATGCCAACGAGAGTTCCCCAACCGGGGCACCAAAACTTAAAAGCATTATTATCAAGAACGTGCCGGATCCGGCATCCCGCCGCCTGCTGATCCAGCAGGGTGACGCCGACGTGGCACGCGATCTCGGCGCGGACCAGATTGCCGCGCTGCAGGATAAAGCGGGCGTGAAGGTCTTAAGCATCCCGTCCGCCGAGCAAAACTATCTGGTCTTCAATACCGGCAACAGCGCCAATCCGCTGCTGAATAATCCTGCGTTCTGGGAAGCCGCACGCTGGCTGGTTGACTACGAAGGCATTACCAAAGATCTGCTCAAGGGACAGTACTTCGTACACCAGAGTTTCCTGCCGGTCGGCCTGCCGGGCGCGCTGGAGAATAACCCGTTCACATTCGATCCGGCGAAGGCGAAAGCCATTCTTGCCAAAGCCGGGATCAAGGACGCCCACTTTACGCTGGATGTGGAAAACAAACCGCCGTTTATCACCATTGCCCAGTCGATGCAGGCGAGCTTTGCTCAGGGCGGAATCAGGCTGGATCTGCTGCCCGCCGCAGGTAGCCAGGTCTATGCCCGCGTGCGCGCAAAACAGCACCAGGCCGCTATTCGTCTGTGGATCCCGGACTACTTCGACGCCCACTCCAACGCCAGCGCCTTTGCCTGGAACGACGGCAAATCCAGCACCGTGGCCGGACTTAACGGCTGGCAGATCCCTGAACTGAATAAACAGACGCTGGCAGCGGTGGCCGAGCCGGACCCGGCAAAACGCCTCGACCTGTATAAAAAAATGCAGGAAGAGCTGCAGCGCAGTTCGCCGTATATTTTTGTCGATCAGGGCAAAACCCAGATCGTGGTCCGCGACGGCGTTAAAGGCTATCAGCAGGGACTGAATGCTGACATGGTCTGGTATGACCGCGTAACCAAATAAGTGAAGCATCTCGTCCCCTTTCCCTGAGAGAGGGGACGAGAAACACCCTAATAAAGAGCTATCCATGTTGCACATCTCCACCCACGTGAAACGCGCCATCCCGCCCCTGTTCACGCTCGCCCTGACGCTGCTCGGCCTGCTGCTGGTGACCTTTGCCCTGTCGGCGCTGTCGCCGGTTGACCGGGTTTTACAGATCGTCGGCGATCATGCCAGCCAGTCAACCTACGATCAGGTCCGTCACCAGCTTGGGCTGGACCAGCCTCTGCCGGTTCAGTTCTGGCACTATCTGGTGAATCTTGCTCACGGGGATCTCGGCACTGCCAGCGCTACCGGCCAACCGGTAGGCCAGGATCTGCTCTCCGTCTTTCCTGCCACGCTTGAGCTGGCGACCCTGGCACTGATTATCGGTGCCACGCTCGGCATCATCGCCGGTGTGCTCTGCGCCCGCTATGTCGGCACGCCCTGGGATCTGGCGGTTCGCACCTTTACGCTGCTCGGCAACTCGGTGCCGATTTTCTGGCTTGGCCTGCTGATGCTGGCTCTGTTCTACGCCCGGCTACAGTGGAGCGCCGGACCTGGTCGCCTGGATGATATCTGGCAGTACACCGTGGAGCCACGCAGCGGCTTTGTTCTGATTGATACCTGGCTTGCCGGGGAGAAGGACGCCTTCAAAAATGCCATCAGCCATCTCATCCTGCCGGTATCGCTGCTGGCCTATTACTCGCTGGCCAGTATCACGCGTCTCACCCGCTCCGCCTGTCTGAGTGAAATGAACAAAGAGTACATCCTGCTGGCGCGGGCCAAGGGCGCGGGCGAGATGGCGATTTTGCTGCGCCACGTCCTGCCCAATATTCGCGGCACGCTGCTGACGGTGGTCGCGCTGGCCTGGACCGGGATGCTGGAAGGCGCGGTACTCACCGAAACCGTCTTCTCCTGGCCGGGTATCGGTCGTTATCTCACGACCGCCCTGTTTGCCGGAGATACCACGGCAATCATGGGCGGCACGTTGCTGATTGGCGCATGTTTTGTAGTGATCAACAGCCTCACCGATCTGCTGGTGCGACTGACTGACCCGAGGGTGCGCTGATGCCACTATCACGTTTTCTGCACCGCCTGCGCCGTTCTCCCGCCGCCGTCTTCGGCCTGCTGATCATTGGTCTGCTGGTTCTGGTGGCGCTGTTTGCACCCTGGCTGGCACCGACAGATCCAAACTGGCAGGATGCCGCCGCCCGTTTGCAGCCTCCTGGCGAGCAGCACTGGCTGGGAACCGACAGCTATGGCCGCGACCTGCTATCGCGTCTGATTTATGGCAGCCGCCCGGCGCTGGGGCTGGTAGCGCTGGTATCCCTTATTACCCTGCCCGCAGGTCTGCTGGTGGGAATGATTTCCGGTTACTACGGCGGCTGGGCGGAACGCATCCTGATGCGTTTTACCGACGTGGTTATGTCAATGCCGCGGCTGATTCTGGCCTTTGCCTTTGTCGCAATGCTCGGCCCGGGGCTGGTCAACGGCGCACTCGCACTGGCACTCACCACCTGGCCTGCCTACGCCCGCCAGGCGCGCAGTGAGATTCAGCGTCTGCGCCACAGCGACTATCTGGCGGCAGCGGAGATGATGGGAATTCGTGGCTATCGTCTGCTGCTCGGGCATCTTCTGCCCCTCTGCCTGCCTTCGGCGATTGTTCGCCTGGCGCTGGATCTGGCGGGTATTATTCTCGCCGCCGCCGGGCTGGGCTTCCTCGGCCTTGGCGCTCGCCCGCCGATGGCGGAATGGGGAGCCATGATCGCCGACGGTATGCAGGTGATTTTCGATCAGTGGTGGATAGCCGCTATTCCGGGTGGGGCAATCCTGATTGCCAGCCTTGCGTTTAACCTGCTGGGCGACGGCCTGCGCGATGCTCTGGAGCCCCATCATGACTGATACCCGTATTATTGTTGACGGGCTGAACGTCGACTACCCTGCTGCACGCGTGGTCAACAACCTGAGCTTCCAGCTCGGCAACGAGCGGCTGGCGCTGGTGGGGGAATCCGGGTCGGGCAAATCGATGACCGCCCGCGCCCTGATGGGTCTGATCCGTCGGCCCGGCAGCGTCAACGCCCGCACGCTGACGGTGCTGGGCCAGGACACACTGAGTCTTAACCCGCGTGGCTGGCAAAAACTTCGGGGAAATCATATTGCCATGGTGCTACAGGACCCGCGATACGCCCTTAACCCGGTAAAAAACGTTCAGGCCCAGTTAGATGAAGCCCTGACGCTGCACCAGCGTCTGAGTCGCCTACAGCGCGAGGAAACAATCCTTGACGCGATTGAGGCCGTAGGCCTTAACCGTAGCGTACTGGCACGCTACCCCGGTGAACTCTCCGGCGGCATGGGCCAGCGGGTGATGATTGCCATCGCGCTAATCAATAATCCGCAGGTGCTAATTGCCGATGAACCGACCTCGGCGCTCGACGCGCGGCTGCGCAATCAGATCCTTGAGCTACTGGTTGAGCAGTGTGAACAACGCCAGATGGCAATGCTGTTGATAAGCCATGACCTGCCACTGGTGGCGCAGCACTGCCACAGGGTTCAGGTAATGTACCAGGGCCAGAAAGTGGACGAGATGGCGGCTCAGGATCTGCCGCATGCGACCCATCCCTATACCCGAACGTTATGGACCTGCCGACCGGGGGCTGAAACCTACGGTCAGCTGCTGCCCACTCTCGATCGCAGCCGCATGTTTAAAGAGGTGAACCATGACGATCGTTAAGCTCGATGGACTCCAGGTCGCCTTCGCTGGCAAGACGGCGGTTTCTGCCGCCAGCTTCGCGGTAAACGCCGGGGAAACCTTCAGCCTGATCGGCGCATCCGGCTGCGGTAAATCGACGATCCTGCGCGTGCTGGCCGGGTTACAGCGCGAGTGGCAGGGCCAGGTGGCGCTGTTCGGCAACCGCATTCAGCCCGGCCAACGTTTTCAGGGGCCGCTGCGCCGCAATGTGCAGATGGTCTTTCAGGACCCCTATGCTTCCCTGCATCCTAACCATAGCCTCTACCGCTCCCTGGCCGAGCCCTTGCAAATTCACGGCGAAACGGCGGTTGATACTCGCGTCAGCACCGCGCTGGCCCAGGTAGGACTGCCCGCCGATGCCGCCCGCCGCTACCCGCACCAGCTCTCCGGCGGCCAGCGACAGCGTGTGGCGATCGCCCGTGCATTGCTATTGCGCCCGCAAATTTTGCTGCTGGATGAACCAACCTCAGCCCTGGATATGTCGGTACAGGCAGAAATCCTCAATCTGTTAAATCAGTTAAAGATGGAACACGGGATGACCTATCTGCTGGTCAGCCACGACGCGGATGTGATTGCGCATATGTCAGACCGGGCGGCATTTATGGCCGACGGGCAAATTGCACGTTTTTTCGATCGCAGCGCGCTGGCAAAAGGTGAGCACAGAATGGAATAGCGACACGGCATTCGGCCCGGCATCATCGGGATGTATTCCACCTATACTTAGGCAAAAAACCGATGCGAGCCGAATCATGCCACTACCCGATTTCCACGTTTCCGATCCCTTTACCCTTGGTATTGAGCTGGAGCTGCAGGTGGTGAACCCGCCGGGATACGATCTGAGCCAGGACTCTTCGGCGCTGATTGCGAGTCTTGCGGGTGAGATAAAACGCGGCGAGGTTAAACACGACATTACCGAAAGTATGCTGGAGGTCGCGACCGGTGTCTGTCACGACATTCATCAGGCCCATGCCCAGCTCAGCGCGATGCAGCATTCGATTCTGCGCGTGGCGGCTGAACGGCACGTCGGTATCTGTGGCGGCGGCACCCATCCCTTTCAGCAGTGGCAGCGTCAGGAAGTCTGCGACAGCGAACGTTACCAGCACACCCTGGATATGTTCGGCTATCTGGTACGCCAGTCGACGGTGTTTGGTCAACATGTGCACGTCGGCTGCGCCAGCGGCGATGAGGCAATCTATCTGCTCCACGGCCTGTCACGCTTTGTGCCGCACTTTATCGCGCTCAACGCCGCCTCGCCCTGGCTACAGGGAGCCGACAGCGGCTTTGAGTGCGCCCGGTTAAACCTGTTTTCCGCCTTTCCCGACAACGGCCCGATGCCGTGGGTCGCTAACTGGGATGAGTTTCGCAGGCTGTTCCGCCAGCTGAGCTATACCAGCATGATCGACAGCATCAAGGATCTGCACTGGGACATTCGTCCAAGCCCGCATTTCGGCACCGTGGAAGTGAGAGTGATGGATACACCGCTCACGATCGGGCGGGCCGTCAGCATGGCGGGGTTTATTCAGACCCTCGCCCACTGGCTGCTGGCAACCCGGCCGTTTAAACATCAGCCTGAAGATTATCTGTTGTATAAATTTAACCGCTATCAGGCGTGTCGCTTTGGATTACAGGGGACGCTAACGGATGTGCATACCGGAGATAAGCGCACTATCGCAGAGGATCTCAACCACCTGCTGGAAAAACTCGATGCCTTCTCCGACACTTTTCACGCCGCCAGCGCCCTGGACGATATTGCCCGGCTGGTCAAAACCGCCGACAGCGAGGCAAAAAGAATGCGCGATTTTGTCAGCGACGGCGGCTCTCTGACGGGCCTGGTGCAGCGGCACTGCGAAATCTGGGCGGCCGGTTAGCCGCCCCGTGTCGCCCTATCTTGCGCCTTCGCGAACCGCTCCGCCAATCGATGCGCCAGAATGGTACTGGCGGAACCGGCGCGTCAGCCACTTCTCAATTTCAACGATAATGAACATCGCACCGGCAACGCCCAGGGTCAGCAGCCAGAACTTCAGCGGCAGCGCGGCGGTGCCAAACATGGACTGCATAAACGGCAGGTAGACAATCGCCAGCTGCAGCACAAGCAGTACGCCGCTCACCAGCCAGATACCTTTGTTCTTTAGCAGGCCCGCGTTTAACGAGAAGCTGTCGCTGCTGCGGCAGTTGATCATATACACCCACTGCGCGGTCACCAGCATCTGCAGCAGCACGGTGCGAATAAACTCCGGAGAATAGCCGCGAGGCTGCAGCCAGGCCTCAAGCATAAAGGCGCTGACGGCAATCATGGTCCCGACAAAGGCGACGCGCCAGATAGCAAATGCGTCCATCACATGGCGACCAGCCTGCCGTGGCGGACGATGCATGGCATTGCGCTCGGCCGCTTCGAAGGCCAGGCCAAAGGAGAGCGTAACGGAGGTTGCCATGTTCATCCACAGGATTAATACCGGCGTCAGCGGAATAAGGTTGCCCATCAGCAGCGCAATAATAATCAGCAGCCCCTGCGCCAGGTTGGTCGGCATAATGAAGAGGATGGTTTTTTTCAGGTTGTCGTAGACCCGACGCCCCTCTTTAACCGAACTGGCAATAGTTGCAAAGTTATCATCGGTGAGGACCATATCGGCGGCCTCTTTGGTGACCTCCGTCCCTTTGATCCCCATCGCGATGCCGACATCCGCCTGGCGCAGGGCCGGGGCATCGTTAACGCCGTCGCCGGTCATCCCGACGACTTCACCGTTATCCTGCAGCGCTTTAACCAGACGCAGCTTATGCTCCGGGCTGGTTCGGGCGAAAATATCGAATTCCAGCGCGGCTGTTGCCAGTTCACCGTCGCTCATTTTCTCCAGCTCATAGCCGGTCACCGCCTGCTCGCTGTTGCCGATCCCCAGCATCTGTCCAATACTCATGGCCGTTTGCGGGTGATCCCCGGTGATCATTTTCACGCGAATACCGGCGGTCTGGCAGGCGTGGATAGCCTCGATGGCTTCGGGACGCGGCGGATCCATCATTCCGGCGATACCGAGGAAGATCAAACCGTTACGCAGGCAGTCGTGAGTCAGCTGACCCGCATTGGCCTCGGCGGGTTTACTGGCCGCGGCCACCATACGCAGTCCCTGGCGCGCGTAACGCTCCATTTCAGCTTCCCAGTAATTGCGATCAAAAGGCACAATCCCCTTCTTCGTTTGCTGCTGCTGACAGAGTGCAAATATAACGTCCGGGGCGCCGGTCACCAGCACCTGCCCGGCGTCGCCAATCTGATGATGCGTCGCCATATACTTATACTGGGAATCAAACGGGATTTTGCTGACCAGCGACGTACTCACCGGTGCCAGTCCGGCCTTTGCCGCCAGGACCTTCAGCGCCCCTTCGGTCGGCCCGCCGCTGATCCCCCACAGGCCGCGCTCATCCTGAATAAGCTGGCTGTCATTACAGAGATCGATGGTGCGCAGGTAGTTCTCCAGCAGCGTGCCCGGCTGCACCTGGACCGGCTCGTCGCTGCCTTCCAGATAGAGGTGTCCCTGCGGCTCATAGCTGTCACCGTCTACGCGGTAGCAGCAGTCGGCGGTGATAATCGCTTTCACCGTCATTTCATTCATCGTCAGGGTGCCGGTTTTATCCGAGCAGACCACCGTCATCGCCCCCAGAGTTTCAACGGAAGGCAGCTTGCGGATAATGGCACGCTTGCGGGACATCGCCTGGACACCCAGCGACAGAATGATAGATATGATCGCCGGCAGACCTTCAGGTACGGCCGCCACGGCCAGGCTTATCAGCGATACCAGCAGTTCACCGAAGGGCATATCGCGGAACGCAAGGCTAAAGGCGAACAGCCCGCCCATCATGGCGAGGATAATATAGAAAATCGCTTTACCCAGTTTATCCATCTGCACCAGCAGCGGCGTCCGGTGTTTTTCGATACCGGACATCATCTGGTTGATATGGCCCAGCTCGCTCTCCTGACCGGTGGCAATCACCACGCCCATACCGCCACCCGCGCTGACGGTCGTCCCGGAATAAAGTAAGTTGGTCCGGTCACCGAGAGGCAGCTCACCCACCAGCTGGCTGCTGTGCTTGTCGACCACCGTGGACTCGCCGGTCAGAATCGCTTCTTCGACCCGCAGGTTATGTGCTTCGATAATGCGCAGGTCGGCCGGAATGCGGTCACCTGCACGCAGCACCACGATATCGCCCGGCACCAGCTGGTGCGTTGGCACAGTTTCATGGCGACCATTGCGCACCACGCGGGCGTCGCTGGAGAGCATATTGCGGATACTCTTCAGCGATTTCTCCGCACTGTTTTCCTGAATAAAGCCAATCATGGCGTTGATCACGGTCACACCGAGGATCACAAAGGTATCCACCCAGTGGCCCATGACCGACTTGAGCGCCGCCGCGGCCAGCAGGACGTAGATCAGCACATCGTTAAAGTGGGAGAGAAAACGCAGCCAGCCCGGCTTGCCTTTTTTTTCTGGCAGCGCGTTAGGGCCATACTGCGTCAGCCGCTCTGCGGCTTGTGCCGCACTCAGGCCATCCGGCTGGCTCCGGGTTTGCGCCAGGACCTGAGCCACAGTCTGCTGATACGCATGGCCGGAATGCGCTTCGCCAGCCGAAGTAATATTTCTTTTGGTCAAGGTGGGATTTCCTTTTACAAGTCCGTGGGGTGAAAGCCAGAATTCATTCCCGGCCTTTAACGCATATATTTAGATGCCGTTTAATTTGTCGCTACAAAAATTGATTAAACGCAATTAAATTAGTAACAACATCATCAACACTGACGTCCTTAAATATTTAATGCGTTAATCATACCCACTATTTTTAAACCTCAACTAAACGAGGAAATATATGCCTGGAATATACCGAGGACGCCGACTGGCGCTATACATCCTGCTTGCAATCCTGATCGCCACCCTGGTGGGGTACAGTACTTATACTTTTGTCAGCTTTATGGGATAAAACAACAGATAGCTTTACATCAGCCATTTAATTATTTAATAAATGTGTTCACCCCAAATTAATTAGCAGGCAACGATTCTGCCTTGTAATATCCCTGGCAAAGGTTGTTGTTATATCGGCAATGGCCCATATTGCGTTATCCGGAAAATTCCCGGACAATAGCTTTTTTAACTGACGATTAACATAACGATGAAACACCCGCACGAAGCTTTAATCACTGCCGCCGGGATCCTGATGATGGCTTTTCTGTCGAGCCTGCTGCTACCCGCGCCCTCGCTCGGCATTGTGCTGGCGAAAAAGTTGGTTGAAACCCTCCATCTGATGGATCTCAACCAGCTCTACACGATCCTGTTCTGCCTGTGGTTTGTGATGCTGGGCGCTATCGAATTTTTCGTCCTGCGCTTTGTCTGGCGGCGCTGGTTTGCCGTTTAACGACGGGCGGATTTTACCCCGGTAAAATCGCGCATCCCCTGCACCAGCGCTTCACACCAGACGGCATAATCATGCCCGCCGGAAGAGGGATGGAAGCTGACCTGATAGCCCTTATCCCGCAGCACTTTTTCAAAGTCGAGGGTGTTGCGGTAAATCCCGCCGTTCGGCCCCTGGGTTTCAAATCGTCCCGCCTGTAGCCAGAAACGCACCGGATAACGCGGCGACTGTTGATACTGCTGCGTCAGCCAGCCCGGTGCTTCCCCTTTCGGGGCCCACCAGTAAGAGCCGGAAAGGCTGAGCACGTTGCCAAACAGGCGTGGATAGCGCATCGCCACCCAGGAAGAGGCCAGCCCGCCATAGCTCGACCCGGCCAGCACCGTTTTTTGCCGCTGCAGCGCCACGCCTTGCTGGCGCAGCCACGGCAGAAGTTCATGGGCCATAAAGTCGGCGAAATCGGGGTTGGGCGGCAGCTCTTTTGCCCGCCGGGCATGATCCAGACTGTCGATAAAGACCACGTTGACCGGCGGTAGCAGATGGCGGGCAATCAGGCCATCCAGCAGGTTCGCGATGTGGTACTCGTCCTGATACGTTTTCCCGTCAAATAATAGTAGCGTCCAGCGCGCAGGCTGAGCCATACGCGGGCGATAGATAGCCACTTCCCGGCTGTTACCGAGCCGCTCGCTACGCAACATCTGACGGCTAAGGCTACCGTGGCTCAGCGGGCGGGACAGCGCCTCGGTGGTGCAGTAGCGGATGGGATCGAGCGCCAGCAGCGAGGAACGATTCCAGCGATCGCTGTCGGCCGGGCTCAGGGATCGGGGGTTAAGCGGATCGGCCTGGGCGCTGACGAGGATAGCCCGCCGCTGATCGCGCGGCGTGCCCTCCACCCGTGGCACATCGGGAGCCAGTTTGTACTGCATCACCGTGTCAGCCGGAACGACATAGCTGCGGAACCAGATATCCGACTGGCCCAGGCGAAAGAGTGGATCGTGATCGCCCGCGGGCGAACCCAGAATAAAGACGTTGTTACGTGCGCCGCGCCACAGGAAGGTAATACGCTTATGGTCGGCGTCCACCGGCTCCACCATCGGCGTGCCCTGCGCTTTACGGATGCGCCAGAAGGCGTCAGTGTTGCCACCCGCAGCCAGCTCATGCAGTACCCGCTGAAGCGTCGGACTGATAGGATCAAGACTTTGCGTTCGCGCCAGCGAAGAGGTTTCCCCGATCCGCCACTGGAAGCGCCAGCGAACCCCTTCCTCCCCTTTCAGTACCAGCGTGGAAGGTTGATTCACCGGCAGTGCAAACAGCAGCGTCTGCTCGCCGTCCACCGGCCCCGTATCCACCAGAGTACGCAGTCGACGATTCTTGCCGTCAAGCAGATGGGCATCCGTGACCCCGACCAGCGTGGCCGAGACATAGTTCTCTCCCAGGGTCGGCAGTTCAAAACAGATCTCACCGCTGGCATCAAACTTCCCCTGCAGATCGCCCTGCAGAACCGGTGATTCACAGGCCATCGCCAGAGCCGGTATGGCACTCACCCCAAAGACTAAATCACGCCACGCCATCTTGTTGACCACTCTCTCTGACATTTGTTAACAACGCTAATGCAAATGGTAATGATTTGCAATAACATCAACAGGCAAATGATGACGACCTGCACGCTAACAACGGCAGGTTTTTTTATGGCAAGAACGGCAAGGAAACAGGAAAAGGCATGTTTAAAAACAATAAAATAATGCAACTCTGGATACTAAGCCTTGCGGCAACAGGGTTCAACGCGCAGGCGAAAGGTACGGAAGAAACAATGGTGGTCACCCAGGGCGTCAGCCAGGAGCCCACCGCGCCGGTGAAAGGGATGGTGGCAACCCGCACACTCTCGGCAACCAAAACATCAGCAGAGTTGATCAAAACCCCCCAGTCGGTGTCGGTTGTTACTCGCGATCAAATGGACGTGCTTGACGCCACCTCCGTTTCTCAGGCGCTGCGCTACAGCGCCGGGGTCTTTACGGAATATCGCGGTTCCTCCAACCGCAATGACGAGGTCTTTGTTCGCGGCTTCAGCTACGTACCAAAATTCCTCGACGGCCTGAGCTACGGGGCAACTGCCTCATCGCAAACCGGCACCTTCGATCCCTGGCTGCTGGAGCGCGTGGAGCTGGTCCGCGGCCCGGCATCGGTCCTGTTTGGCCAGGTCAACCCGGGCGGGCTTATCAGCATGACCAGCAAGCGCCCAACCAGTGAACCGGTGCATAAAGTGCAGTTCAGCACCGGCAGCCGGGATCTTGCAGAAGGCGCCTTTGACTTCGGCGGCCCGTTAAGCGATGACGGCCGCGTGCTGTACCGGCTTAACGGGATTGCCCGCACCCAGCAAAATCAGGTCAAAGATTATAAAGATACGCGCATCGCCATCGCCCCGGCCATCACCTGGCTGCCAAACGATCAAACCCGCTTTACGCTGCTGACCAGCTACCAGAAAGATCCCGACGCGGGATACCGCAACTTTCTGCCCGCTTACGGGACGCTGACCAGCGTCAATGGTCGCTATATCCCACGTGATTTCAACGTCAGCGATCCGAATTATGACCAGTCCTGGCGCGAGCAGGCCATGATTGGCTATGAATTTGAACATCAGATCAACGACACGCTGACCTTCCGGCAAAACGCGCGTTACGCCAGCATTAAGCAGAAATACCGTTATCTGGTGTACGCCACCAGCGACGATAACAGCAGCCTGCTCAGCCGGCGAGCGCAGCGCGAAGAGCGCACCACCAATGAGTTCGGTCTGGACAATCAGCTTGAAGCCCAGTTTAACACCGGTGCGTTTGACCATACTCTGCTGGGCGGGATGGATTACAAGTCGAGCAAGGACAAACAGCTGTTAATGCGCGGGGTCAGTACGGATTACGATATGGACTGGACCAGCCCGGTCTACGGCCTCAATATCGATGAAAGCACCATGAGTACGCTGACTAACGAGCAGCAGAATCTCGATCAAATGGGTCTTTATCTGCAGGATCAACTGAGCTGGAATAACTGGGAGCTGCTGCTGTCAGGGCGCTATGACTGGTCTGAAGTCCGCACCCGCGATATGACCGCCACCCCGGCCGCGACAGTCCAGCAAAATGACAGCAAGTTCACCTGGCGTACCGGCCTGCTCTACGCCTTTGATTTCGGTCTGTCACCCTATATCAGCTACAGCACCTCCTTTGAGCCTAACCTGCAAACCAGACGTGCACCGGGCGCAGCACCGTTTGAGCCGACCACCGGTAAACAAACGGAGATTGGGGTCAAATACCAGCCGACGGAAAGCACGATTATGTCGCTGGCAGTCTACGATCTGCGACAGAATAACGTCGCCACCTATAACAGCGATCTGAACTGGTATGAAAATGTCGGGGAGATACGTTCAAAAGGGCTGGAGGCAGAAATTCACTCTTCTCTGCTCAACGACAGCATCAGCCTGATCGGCTCTTACACGTATACCGATACAGAAAACGTCAGCACCACCGTTGCCGGTACGGAAGGGAAAAGTCCGGCGCGGATCCCGGCCCATATGGCATCGGCATTCGCCAGCTATACGGTGCCGAACGGTCCGCTGAAAAGCCTGACCACCGGCGCGGGGATGCGCTATATCGGCACCAGCTACGGCGATGCGAAAAACACCTTTAAGGTGCCGTCGGTCGATCTCTATGATCTGATGATGAGCTACCAGTTGGGTGAGCTGAGCAATAGCCTGAAAGGGGCGAAGGTGCAGTTCAATGTCAACAACCTGGCTGACACGTACTATGTTGCTTCCTGCAACAGCACCTCGTCCTGCTTCTATGGCGTGGGGCGCAACGTCACTGCCACGATAAGCTACGACTGGTAATCTAAGACTAACCGCCCCTTTACGGGGCGGTTTCAGTGAGCGCCGCTGTGGTTTTCACGCCGGTATGCGCCCGGCGGCTGATGGAAGGTGCGGGTAAAGATGCGGGTGAACGTTTGCTGCGAATCAAAACCGTACTTCAGGCAGATATCGTAAACCTTATGATCCGTATCACGCAGATCCCGCGCCGCCAGCAGAAGCTTGCGCTCGCGGATATAGCGCCCGAGACTCTCCCCTTTGTACTGTAAAAACAGCCGCTGCAGATGCCATTTGGAATAGCCCGCATGACGTGCGATATCATCAATACGTAAAGGCTGATGCAGGTTGCTGTCGATCCATTCGACGATAGTGTCGATAACCTGAGCGGAAATTGTCATACCTCTCTCCCTCTCTGCTCTTCGATTACTGTTTACGGGACGTATCCCACCAGGCGCTGAACTGCTGCGTCCGATCGGCGATGGAAACGAGCTCACCCAGCTGCGGGGTCAACAGGCGATAATCTTTTCCTTCACTGGCTTTCGCCAGCCGCTGCCAGGGGTCGTTCCAGCTGTGTCTGGCCAGCACAAAGCGTCCGGAGTGGCCCGGCACAATCGCCTGTGCATTTAGCTCCACTGCTGCCTGGGCTGCCTCTTCCGGCATCATATGAATAAACTTCCAGTCCGGGTCGTACTGGCCGTTTTCCATAATCGCCAGATCCACATGCCCGAACTGCTCACCGATGGCTTTAAAATGCGGACCGTAGCCGGTATCGCCGCTGTAATAGACATTGCGCTCCGGCGTGGAGAACATAAAGCTGGCCCACAGGGTCTGGTTACGCTTCAGGCCGCGCCCGGAGAAGTGGCGGGCCGGGAGCACGTGAACGGTCAGCGTCTCGTCCACAGGCAGCGCCTGGTTCCAGTCCGCCTCGCTGATGATGTTCTCATCAATGCCCCAGTAACGCAGATGCGACCCCACGCCCAGCGGCGTGATAACACGCTTAATTTTCGGACGCAGGGCGTTGATGGTGGCGTAATCCAGATGATCGTAGTGATCGTGGGAGATAATCAGCAGGTCGATCTCCGGCATTGTCTCTGCACGCCAGGGATACTCGCCGGCAAATGCCTTATTGAGAAACGAGAATGGCGCGGCATAGTTGCTGAATACCGGATCGATAAGAATGCGTTTGCCCGCTATCTGCAGATACCAGGACGAATGGCCCAGCCATAGCATCACATCCTGGTCGAGCGGCAGGTCGGCAATGTCCGTCGCCACGACCGGCAGCGGCTGCTGCGGACGGGCATTTTCACGTTTGCTCACCAGAAAATCCCACCACACCTGCAGCATGTTCCTGTCGCCGGTAAAGCCCGGCGTCGGCAGTTGGTTGTGGAACTGACCGTCACGATAGTTCGGCGAGGTTTCAACACGGGTCAGCTCGCTCCCTTTCGGGGCCTGACCAAATCCGGCATTGAGGACAAACGGCAGCGTTGCCGCGGACGCAATTAGCATAACAATCACCACGCAAATTATCAGACGCTTCATATCCTGATCCTGAGACGCGTCCCTTTCCGTGGAGATACGCGGGAAAACTTGATTATGAGTGAGTAAGCACTCATTATTGGAGGGTGGCGAAAAATCGTCAAGTTGATTTTCAATCTTTGACATTCAACGTTGCAGCCCCGGAAAGGGCATGTTTCAATCGTGGTTTTTAAAATCGATGAGGTAAAGTGTAGTGGCTCGTCCTAAGAGTGAAGACAAAAAACAAGCGTTACTGGAAGCCGCTACCACGGCCGTTGCACAGTCGGGGATCGCCGCCTCAACGGCGCTCATTGCCCGGGGGGCAGGCGTTGCGGAAGGTACGCTATTTCGCTACTTTACGACCAAAGACGATCTGCTGAACGAGCTTTATCTGCACCTTAAACAGGATCTGTGCCAGGCGATGCTGGTCTCCTGGGACCACACCGAAACCGACGCAAAGACCAACACCTGCCATATCTGGAACAGCTATGTTGACTGGGGTTTGCGTAACCCTCAGGCGCACCAGGCCATTCGCCAACTGGCGGTCAGCGATAAGATCACCGAAGAAACCCGGCAAAAAGTCATGGAGACTTTCCCCGAACTCAACGAACTCTGCGAACAATCAGTCATGCAGGTTTTTCGTTCCCGCCCTTATCGCGCCTTTGGCGATGCGCTTTTCGGCTCGCTAATTAATACCACCATGGAGTTCGCCACCCGCGAGCCTGAAAAAGCCCGTGAATTTAAAAAGCTCGGTTTCGAAGCCATGTGGCGCGCCCTTGTTGACGAACTGGAATAATCTATGGACAGCAAAACGTTACAGGCTTGTGCTAAGCAGGCGGCGCTAGATCTCCCCTTCACCGAACACTGCTGGCCATTCGGCCCGGAATATGACGTGTTCAAGGTGGAGGGAAAAATCTTTATGATGACGGCCGTCGCGCATGGCAGGCCGCTGGTCAGCATGAAATCCGATCCGCAAAAGTCCCTGCTTAATCAGCAAATCTACCGCAGTATCGAACCCGGCTATCACCTGAATAAAAAGCACTGGATCTCCCTCTATGCCGGGGACGATCTCAGCCCGGAGCTGGTGACAGATCTGGTTATCGACTCCTGGAATCTGGTGGTGGATAAGCTGCCGAAAAAGGCGCAGCAAAGAATTCGTCCGGCCTGATTTATCGCCGCTAAGTATAAGTGTTTCCGCATTTTAATCTCTTATCTTTTGCCCACCGGGACGGTATCCTGCTGCCATTAAACGCGCCCACTGGGTTAAAAAAATCAGGAGTAGTTATGGATATCATTTCAGTCGCCTTGAAACGTCACTCCACCAAGGCATTCGATGCGAGCAAAAAACTGACCGCCGAGGAAGGGGAAAAGCTGAAAACCCTGCTGCAGTACAGCCCGTCCAGCACCAACTCCCAGCCGTGGCACTTTATCGTGGCCAGCACGGCGGAAGGCAAAGCCCGCGTGGCCAAATCCGCCGCCGGTGGCTATGTCTTTAACGAGCGTAAAATGCTTGATGCCTCCCACGTGGTAGTGTTCTGCGCCAAAACCGCGATGGACGACGCCTGGCTGGATGCCGTGCTTGAGCAGGAAGATGCCGATGGTCGTTTCGCCACCCCGGAAGCCAAAGCGGGTAATAACAAAGGCCGTCGCTACTTTGCCGATATGCACCGCGTCGAGATGAAAGATGACCATCACTGGATGGCAAAACAGGTTTATCTGAACGTGGGTAACTTCCTGCTGGGCGTCGGCGCGCTGGGTCTGGATGCGGTACCCATCGAAGGCTTTGATGCGGCTGTCCTCGACGAAGAGTTTGGCCTCCGTGAGAAAGGCTTTACCAGCGTGGTGGTGGTGCCGGTCGGACAC
>DATEKR010000308.1:0-2598 GCA_035277345.1 Enterobacteriaceae bacterium | reverse complement strand
GTCCGGCAGCACCCGGAACGGATGCATCAGCGCGGCGGCAGGTTCGTGCCAGTGATCGACGGCCTGCACCAGCAGCGACCAGTTGTTTTCGCCAAGGTGATCGTAGCTTTCAAAGGGGCCGTGTCCGACCTGCCATTTGCCGTCGAGGTGGCTGACCAGTCGGCTGTCCACTTCCTCTTCCATCGCCAGCCCGGCCAGTTCATCCGGGGTGATAGGATCGACAAAATTGGCGATGCCGCGTTTCACCACTACCGGGCGTTTTTGCCAGTAGCGTTCGAGAAAGTCGGGCCAGTTGAGCGTTAAATGATAATCCATGTTTTTTGTCCGCAGGCAGGAATCTGACACGGATTATAACGTGCCCACGCGGAATTATCGCGTGAGCTTTGCGTTCTCTTTGCTGCCGGGGTGCTGACGGCCAAAAACGGCTTCCATCTGCGCCCCGCCGAGTGGGCTATCGGCGGTGAGAATTTTCCCTTCATACTGCTCGACAATTTCACGTGCGACCGACAGCCCAACCCCCTGGCCCGGACGCAAGGTATCAATACGCTGTCCGCGGTCGAAGACCAGATCGCGTTTGCTGTGCGGGATGCCGGGACCATCGTCCTCGACGATTACGTGCAGCGCGTCGTCGCTCAGGCGAGCGGTCACCTCAACGAATTCAAGGCAATACTTACAGGCGTTATCGAGGATATTGCCCATCACCTCCATAAAGTCATTCTGCTCGCCGACAAAGCTAATCTCCGGGGAGATATCCAGCGTAATATTGACCCCTTTACGCTGGTAAACCTTGTTTAACGCGGAAATCAGATTGTCGAGCAGCGGCGCGACCGGATGCAGTTCCCGGCTGGTGAGACCGCCGCTGCCACGCATGCTGGCGCGATGCAGGTAGTAGCCGATTTGCTGGGAGATACGGCTGATCTGCTCCAGCATCACGGGCTCCGCCTCTGCGACGCTAAGCGTATTGCCGCGCAGAGAGCGCAGGGTGCTCTGCAGCACCGCCAGCGGTGTCTTGAGGCTGTGGGTTAAATCGGTGAGTGTCGTGCGGTACTTCTGATAACGGTCGCGCTCGCTTTTCAGCAGGCGGTTAAGGTTACGCACCAGGCTGGTCAGCTCGCGGGTGGTCGCCGGGTTGAGTAGCTCGCGATTGTGCTCTTCGAGTTCGCGGACCTCTTTTGCCAGCGCTTCGATAGGCCGCAGGCTCCACCAGGCCGCCAGCCACAGCAGGGGCAGGACCAGCAACAGATTTGCAGCAAGCACGTAGACGAACCAGTTCCAGACCATATATGAGCGTTTTAGCTCAATCGGGATGGTATCTATCACCACAATCGTTAGCTGAGGCATCTGCGATGTGGCCGGATAAACGTTGATCGCTACGGAGTGAGTCATTTCCGCATCGGCGTCATATTCGCGAATGGCCTGAAGAGATTCCTGCGACTGTGCATAGCTGCGCAACAGGATACTGATATCGCCCACATAGGCCTCAATTTCATGGAAGCCGTTGGTTTTCAGCCACTCAGGACGAATACGCTTCACCAGCCAGGGCACATCGCGTTGCGCCCACAGCAGCTGACCGCGATCGTTATAGATCAGCGCCATGCTCGGGCTTTGCTGGTTAAGATTCTCCGGCAGATTGACGTCAAGGCGACCATCCTGCCATTTTGCCAGGGTATAAAAAAGATTACTTTCGCCGCGCAGAAGGCGGAAGGTGTTTTTGTCAAAGCTGACGCTGTAACCCACCAGCGCCACCATGCCGTAGGCCAGGGACAGCACCAGAACTACCGCAGCGGTCGCCAGCAGGAAGCGAACCCGCAGCGAAAGAGGGAAAAAATGGCGCAGCAGTTTATTCATCCGCGGAGTTCGAAGAGATAGCCCTGGCCGCGCACGGTACTGATCACTTCCTGCGGATACTGCGCCTGAATTTTCTTGCGCAGACGGCCCATCAGGACGTCAATCGTATGGCTTTCGCGCAGCTCGGCATCCGGATAAAGCTGCAGCATCAGGGAATCCTTGCTGACGACTTTGCCGCTGTTGCGGATCAGGGTTTCCATAATGGTGTATTCAAAGGCGGTAAGCTTAATCACCTCTTCATTGATGGAGAGTTCGCGGCGGGATAAATCCACCAGGAAAGGCGGAATAGAGATTACCTGCGATGCCAGACCGCTGTTACGGCGCAGCAAGGCCTGCATACGGGCAACCACTTCTTCAATATGGAAGGGTTTAGTGACGTAATCATCGGCCCCGGCGCTCAGTACCTCAACCTTATCCTGCCAGCCTTCGCGGGCCGTCAGTACCAGAACGGGGAGGGAGACGTCGTGGCTACGCCAGCGGCGGATCAGTGACAGACCATCTTCGTCAGGCAGTCCCAGATCGACAATAGCAATATCGGGAAGATGTTCACCCAGATAATAGTCGGCTTCTTTGGCATCTTCTGCCGCGTCAACCTGATGACCCTGCTCCTGCAATTGCACCTTCAAATGATGGCGCAGTAGAGCATTGTCTTCGACCACAAGTACGCGCATGTCTGTTCTCCCTTAACAATGATGAATGATGCTCAATAGTTTACTGCTAATTATGGGATCGCAGGGATAAACATTGATT
>DATEKR010000307.1:0-5973 GCA_035277345.1 Enterobacteriaceae bacterium | reverse complement strand
TTCACTCATGGATATTTTTCCTCAGTCGCAGGAAAACAAAAAGGGCCGCATCAGCAGCCCTTGTTTATCCGATCCGTGGATCAGAAGTCTTCTTTCGTGTCTTCGATGCTTTCGCCATCGGCGTTAACCGCGAACTGCGGCTTGTCGTCCTGGTTATTGAGCAGCAGGTCACGTACCTTCTTCTCAATTTCCTTCGCCGCCGCCGGGTTCTCTTTCAGCCAGCTAATCGCGTTCGCTTTACCCTGACCAATTTTGTCGCCGTTGTAGCTGTACCAGGCACCCGCTTTCTCGATAAGCTTCTCTTTCACGCCCAGGTCAACCAGTTCACCGTAGAAGTTGATGCCTTCGCCGTAGAGGATCTGGAACTCGGCCTGCTTAAACGGTGCCGCAATTTTGTTCTTCACGACCTTCACGCGGGTTTCGCTACCGACGACGTTCTCGCCGTCTTTCACTGCACCGATACGACGAA
The DNA here is from genome assembly GCA_035277345.1 of Enterobacteriaceae bacterium. Taxonomy (GTDB): domain Bacteria; phylum Pseudomonadota; class Gammaproteobacteria; order Enterobacterales; family Enterobacteriaceae; genus BIGb0383. The sequence goes on along the minus strand of DATEKR010000307.1, from coordinate 5,504 downwards.
TGTCCAGACGCACGGAGGCGTAGAACTTCAGCGCGTTACCACCGGTGGTGGTTTCCGGGTTACCGAACATCACGCCGATTTTCATACGGATCTGGTTGATGAAGATCAGCAGAGTGTTGGACTGTTTCAGGTTACCCGCCAGCTTACGCATTGCCTGGCTCATCATACGTGCCGCAAGGCCCATATGGGAGTCGCCGATTTCGCCTTCGATTTCCGCTTTCGGCGTCAGTGCCGCAACTGAGTCGACCACGATAACGTCTACCGCACCGGAACGTGCCAGCGCGTCACAGATTTCCAGCGCCTGCTCACCGGTATCCGGCTGAGAGCAGAGCAGGTTATCGATATCAACGCCCAGCTTACGTGCATAGACCGGATCCAACGCGTGCTCTGCATCGATGAACGCACAGGTTTTGCCTTCACGCTGAGCGGCGGCAACAACCTGCAGGGTCAGAGTGGTTTTACCGGAGGATTCCGGGCCGTAGATTTCTACGACGCGGCCCATTGGCAGACCGCCAGCGCCCAGCGCGATGTCCAGTGAAAGCGAACCGGTAGAGATGGTTTCCACATCCATGGAACGGTCTTCACCCAGGCGCATGATGGAGCCTTTACCAAATTGTTTCTCAATCTGGCCCAGTGCTGCCGCCAACGCTTTCTGTTTGTTCTCGTCGATAGCCATTATTACTCCTGTCATGCCGGGTAAAGCACCGCTGCGCCCCACCGTTGATTTCTATTCTGTTGCGGCGATTATACTGTACAATCATACAGTATCAAGTGTTTTGTAGAAATTGTTGCCACATCGTATGTAATGCGTACGCCGTCGCCTGACGACGCACCGATTCACGGTCGCCCTCGAAGCATTCGCAGCGGGTGATCCCCTCGCCTGCCGCGCTGGCAATGGCGAACCAGACCGTTCCCACCGGCTTGCTTTCGCTGCCGCCGTCCGGCCCGGCGATGCCGCTGACCGAGATGGCATAGCCCGCCCGCGCTGCCTTCAGTGCGCCGATAGCCATCTCGACCACCACCGGTTCGCTCACCGCACCGTGCTGCGCCAGCGTCTCGCCGCGCACACCGACCATCTGCTCTTTGGCTTCGTTACTGTAGGTAATAAAGCTGCGTTCAAACCAGGCGGAGCTGCCTGCAATATCGGTTAGCACCTTGGCTATCCAGCCGCCGGTGCAGGATTCTGCCGTCGTCAGCGTGGCGCCCTGCTGTTTCAGTGCCAACCCAATTTGTTCGCTAAGCTGCATCAATTCACTGTCCGTCATCATGACCTCTTCTGCCGGAAAAATGCTGTCGCACAAGATAGCACTTTCCCGTGAAAGATGGGGATGAGGTTGTGATTTTACGAGGCGTCTTCAGAAAAAAGGCCGGCGAGCGCCAGCCTTAGAGCAACCCGATCTGCGCCGGTTATTTCATGCTATTGGCGATGGTATCAACGTTATGCTGCATCGCTTTCAGATAAGTATCGGCAACGCCGCCTTTTACGGAAAGGGACTCAGGATAGAGCTCGCCGCCCGGCTTCGCCCCCGTCGCGCTGGCAATCTGCTTCACCAGACGCGGGTCGAGCTGGTTTTCCATAAACCAGGTATCTACACCGTCAGCTTTGATCTGGCGGATCAACCCGGCCACGTCTGCCGCGCTGGCTTCGCTTTCCGATGACAGTCCCTGCGGGGCGAGGAAGGTCACGCCGTAGGCGCGGCCAAAGTAGCCGAATGCATCGTGGCTGGTCAGCACCTTACGCTTATCCTGGGGAATGGCGCTAAAACGCGCTTTCGTCTGGCTATCCAGCCGTTGCAGCTGGTCGATGTAGCCCTGCCCCGAGGCGGCCAGTGCGGCACTATCCTCTGGATCGGCCTTCACCAGTCCGGCGAGAATATTCTTCGCGTAAAGCGCACCGTTCGCCGCGCTGTTCCACGCGTGGGGATCGGTCACCGTCTTGCCATCTTCATCGAGCGTATGGGTTTTCACGCCGTCAGAAGCCACTACAAGGGTTCCTTTAAAGCCGGATGCTTTCACCAGACGATCGAGCCAGCCTTCCAGACCCAGACCGTTGACTACCACCACGTCCGCCTTGCTCAGAGCCGCACTATCTTTTGGCGACGGCTCAAAGGTATGTGGATCGCCATCCGGGCCAACCAGAGTGGTCACCTTGACATGTTCGCCCCCCACTTCCTGGACCATATCGCCCAGAATAGAGAAGCTGGTTACCACATTCAGCGTCTTCGCTGACGCCTGTTGCGCCAGCAGGCTTAGCGCCAGCGCGATAATGACACCACTACGTTTCATCGTTTCTCCTTGCTACTTAAAAAGCGCCCGCAGGCTGTCTGCCAGCCTGCTGCGCGTGCCAAATAAAATTGAAAACAGGAACAGACCGCTTGCCGTCAACACAATCGAGGGACCGGCCGGAAGCCCTGCCGACCAGGAGAGGCTCAGGCCCAGCCAGGCGCACAGCACTCCGCTGCACCCCGCAAACAGAAGCAGGCCGGGCAGCGTGCGTGCCCAACAGTGCGCCGCCACCGCAGGCAGCATCATGACGCCGACGGTCATCAGGGTGCCAAGCACCTGGAAACCGGCGACCAGGTTCAGCACCAACAGAGCCAGAAACAGTCCGTGCAACAGCGACGGCAGCCAGCGAGCGTTAACCTGCAGCCAGGCGCTGTCGAAGGCTTCGCTGACCAACCCGCGATAAAACAATGCCAGCAGCAACAGCGTCAGTCCGGCTACGCCGGTCACAAAGATCGCCGCGTCGCTATCCACCGCCAGAATGGAGCCAAACAACAGATGCAGAAGATCGACGCTGGAGCCGCGCAGAGAGACCAGCGTGACGCCAAGCGCCAGCGACCCGAGATAGAATCCGGCAAAGCTGGCGTCCTCTTTGAGCGGCGTGCGGCGGCTGACCAGCCCCGCCACCAGCGCCACCAGGATCCCGGCAATAAACCCGCCGATGCTCATCGCCAGCAGCGACATGCCGCTCAGCAGATACCCCACCGCCACGCCGGGCAGAATGGCGTGGGACAGAGCATCCCCCATCAGGCTCATGCGCCGCAGCTGCAGGAAGACGCCCAGCGCGGTGGCGCTGACCGAGAGCGCCAGGCAAACCACCAGCGCCCGTCGCATAAAACCGAACTCGATAAACGGCTGAAAAAAGAGAGACCAGATCATGCCGTAACCGCCTGTGTCATCTGGTCAGAGACGAGATCCAGACGCATGACCTGCGGGAAATGTCGCGCCACCCGCTGACTGTCGTGGAGCACCGCCAGCAGGGTTTGCCCCTGCTGATGCATCTCCAGTATCAGCGCCATCAGTACCTCGCAGGTCGCCTCATCCACGCCGGTAAAAGGTTCATCAAGCATCACCAGCGGCGCCCGCTGCAGCAGGACGCGGGCAAATAGCATCCGCTGGAACTGACCGCCGGAGAGTTCATCAATGGTGATGCCCGCCAGCGCCAGCAGCCCGACGCGCTCCAGGGCTGACTCCACGCGCAGGCGCATCGTACGGTTAAAACCGCGAAACAGAGAGATCCCCGGCCAGCCGCCCATGCTCACGACGTCCCGTACGGTCACCGGAAACTGGGCCTCCAGCGCATGCCGCTGGGCCAGCCAGCCAATCACCGGTCGTTTTCCGCTCCAGCGCAGACCGCCGCTGACGGGCGGAATAAATCCGGCCAGCGTTTTCAGCAGCGTCGATTTACCGCAGCCATTGGCGCCGGTAATCGCCGTCATGCTGCCGGCGTCAATGCGGTGATTCAGCACCGGAGTAATCGGCTGGCCGCTATAGCCCGCCACCAGCTGTTGCAGTTCGATCATGGCAGTAATACCGCCCAGTAAACCGCCAGACCCAGCACAATAAGCAGCACGCTGGCCAGCAGGACGCGGGTCAGCGCGGAGAGAGAAAAGAGAGAAGGAGACATCGGCACACCAGATTAAATGTTATAACGTAACAATAATCAGCGCGGCGAACGATGTAAACGAGCACGCGTAAATGGAGTGCGACAAAATGTTTCGTGGAGCCCCTCCCGCGACCGGGAGGGGAAGCGAAGGTTACTGCTGAGCACGCGCCAGGGCGACGGCTTCGCCCAGCTGCCACACGGCCATCGCATAGTGGGTGCTGTGGTTATAGCGGGTGATGGTGTAGAAGTTCGGCAAACCATACCAGTACTGATAGCCGGTGCCGATATCCAGCCGCAGCAGACTGACCCGATCCGGGTTACCAAGCGGCTGCAGTGGCTTAAGACCGGCATTGGCGAGCTGTGCCGGGCTGTACTTCGTTTTAAAGCCATTTGCCACGCCGACGGCCTGGCCGCTGGCCTCAACCGCCACCGACTCGCCCTTCACCCAGCCATGGGCTTTAAAGTAGTTCGCCACGCTGCCAATGGCGTCTTCCGGATCCCACAGGTTGATATGCCCGTCACCGTTAAAGTCCACCGCGTACTGCTTGTAGGAGGACGGCATAAACTGGCCGTAGCCCATTGCGCCGGCAAAGGAGCCTTTCAGATCCAGCGGATCGTCCTGTTCATCACGGGCCATCAGCAGGAAGGTTTCCAGCTCGCCGGAGAAGTATTCCGCCCGACGCGGGTATTCAAAGGAGAGAGTCGCCAGCGCGTCCAGGATACGGGTTTTACCCATAATGCGGCCCCAGCGGGTTTCCACTCCGATGATACCGACAATAATTTCCGGCGGCACGCCGTACACCTGCCAGGCGCGGGTCAGCGCATCCTGATACTGGTTCCAGAAGGCAACGCCGTTCTGCACGTTGTCCGGGGTAATAAACTGCTTACGGTAGCGCAGCCATGCTCCGTTCGGGCCGGAGGGCGGCTGGGTCGTCGGCGTCGGGGCCTGTTTATCCATCAGACGCAGGACGTAATCCAGCCGTTTAGCCTGGGATAAAATCTCATGCAGCTGACCGCGATCGAAGCCGTGCTTGCTCACCATCCGTTCAATAAACTTTTCTGCCGCCGGGTTACCGGCAAAATCGCCGCCGGGCATCGTCACATCATGCTGTGGCTTAAGCAAAAAGCCGCCGGATGGCACTGTGGCGGCAGGCGCTGCCGCCTGGGTTTGCGGTTTGCTGCTGCAGGCCGCCAGCAGGGCTAAAAGAGGCAGGAAAGCAATATAACGACGCTTAGGCATAGACTATCCATTCAACGAATTGCGGCAAAGGCCAGTATGGTAAAACATCCCCGCCGCCTCAAGGAAGCGCGACGAGGGAGATCCACCAGATTTTATATCGCGCTTTTCAGCCCCAGCCGTTTTGCCAGCCGATGAAGATTGCCGACGTCCGTCTGGAGCGCCCTGGCACAGGCGGCCCAGCTATGCCCCTTTTCCGCCAGCACGCGGGTAATGAGCTCACGCTGAAAGGCATCGGTGGCCTCACGCAGATTCTGCAGCACGGGCTGTACGACGGCGGGCTGAACCACCGGCGGTGCGGCATCGGTGCTAAACGTAAAATGCTGCACGTCCAGCACCACTTCATCTCCTGCGCGGGCGGCGCGGGCCAGCACCACG
>DATEKR010000306.1:0-3847 GCA_035277345.1 Enterobacteriaceae bacterium | reverse complement strand
CAGGACGGCGATATGGTCTTCTTCGGCGCTGGCAGCAAGAAAGTGGTTGCCGATGCGCTGGGCGCGCTGCGTCTGAAACTGGGTAAAGACCTGGGGCTGACCGATGAAACCAAATGGGCTCCGCTGTGGGTTATCGACTTCCCGATGTTCGAGGAAGACGGCGAGGGTGGCCTGAGCGCAATGCACCATCCGTTCACCGCGCCGAGCGAGATGACCGCAGACGAGCTGAAAGCCGCGCCGGAAACGGCGATTGCTAACGCCTACGATATGGTCATTAACGGCTACGAAGTGGGCGGTGGCTCTGTGCGTATTCACCGCAGCGAAATGCAGCAGACCGTCTTCGGCATCCTCGGTATTAACGAGCAGGAACAGCGTGAGAAGTTTGGCTTCCTGCTGGACGCGCTGAAATACGGTACGCCGCCGCACGCGGGCCTGGCCTTTGGCCTGGATCGCCTGACCATGCTGCTGACCGGCACCGACAACATTCGTGACGTGATTGCCTTCCCGAAAACCACGGCGGCTGCCTGTCTGATGACCGAAGCGCCGAGCTTCGCCAATCCGACCTCGCTTAGCGAGCTGGGTATCGAAGTGGTGAAAAAGGCTGAGAACAACTGATATGGCGTTTAAGCAACCCGTCTCGGTACTGGTCGTGATCTACGCGCAGGACACGAAACGGGTGCTGATGCTGCAGCGACGTGACGATCCTGATTTCTGGCAGTCGGTAACCGGCAGCCTGGAAGAGGGGGAAAGCGCGTCGCAGACTGCCGTGCGCGAAGTAAAGGAAGAGGTCGATATCGACGTTGCCGCCGAGCAACTGACCTTAATCGACTGTCAGCGCACGATAGAGTTTGAGATCTTTACTCATTTGCGTCATCGCTACGCGCCGGGTATTGAGCGCAATACGGAATCCTGGTTCTGTCTTGCGCTGCCCCACGAACGTCCGATTCTGATCAGCGAACATCTGGCCTGGCAATGGCTGGATGCGACCGCAGCGGCGGCGTTAACCAAATCGTGGAGCAACCGGCAGGCGATTGAAGAATTTGTAATTAACGCCGCCTGAGCAGGCGCGCTTTTTGAGGAAATATTTATGGCAGGTCATAGTAAATGGGCCAACACCAAACACCGCAAAGCGGCACAGGATGCCAAGCGCGGTAAAATCTTCACCAAAATCATCCGCGAGCTGGTCACAGCAGCTCGTCTGGGTGGTGGCGATGCGGCTTCTAACCCGCGTCTGCGCGCGGCGATAGATAAAGCCCTGTCCAACAACATGACGCGTGACACCCTCAACCGTGCCATCGCGCGCGGCGTGGGCGGTGACGAAGACGCGAACATGGAAACCATCATTTATGAAGGTTACGGTCCGGCGGGCTCTGCCATTATGGTTGAGTGCCTGAGCGACAACCGTAACCGCACCGTTGCTGAAGTGCGTCACGCCTTCAACAAATGCGGCGGTAACCTGGGTACCGACGGCTCTGTGGCCTATCTGTTCAGCAAAAAAGGGGTTATCTCTTTCGAAGCGGGCGACGAAGACGCGATTATGGAAGCGGCGCTGGAAGCCGGTGCTGAAGACGTTGTCACCTTTGACGATGGCGCGATTGACGTTTACACCGCGTGGGAAGAGATGGGCGCCGTTCGCGATGCTCTGGAAGCTGCGGGTCTGAAAGCCGACAACGCCGAAGTCTCCATGATCCCGTCCACCAAAGCGGATATGGATGCGGAAACCGCACCGAAACTGCTGCGTCTGATCGACATGCTGGAAGACTGTGACGACGTGCAGGAGGTTTACCACAACGGTGAGATCTCTGACGAGGTTGCAGCAACCCTCTGATGACGTTGGCTAAAACGTTACTGACCGGAGACGCGTGATGGCGATTATTCTCGGCATTGACCCGGGTTCGCGCGTCACCGGTTACGGTGTGATTCGCCAGACCGGCAGACAGCTTAGCTATCTCGGTAGCGGCTGTATTCGCACCAAAGTGGACGATCTGCCCTCGCGGCTAAAGCTGATTTATGCCGGGGTAATGGAGATCATCACCCAGTTCCAGCCGGACTACTTCGCCATCGAGCAGGTTTTTATGGCGAAAAACGCCGACTCGGCGCTGAAGCTCGGGCAGGCGCGCGGCGTGGCTATCGTCGCTGCGGTCAACTGCGACCTGCCGGTGTTTGAGTATGCTGCCCGGCAGGTCAAGCAAACCGTAGTGGGTATCGGCAGCGCGGAGAAAAGTCAGGTTCAGCATATGGTGAAAACCCTGCTGAAGCTGCCCGCTAATCCACAGGCTGACGCCGCCGATGCATTGGCTATCGCCATTACGCACTGCCACGTGAGCCAAAACGCGGCACAGATGAGCCCCCAGCGGCTTAATCTTGCTCGCGGGCGGCTACGCTAATCATAAAAAAGAGGCTGGATGTTTATCCAGCCTTTTTCTATTATATCGACACTGAAACCAAACCGTCCTTAACCAGGAGCATAATGTGATAGGCCGACTCAGAGGCATTATTCTGGAAAAACAACCTCCGCTGGTCCTGCTCGAAGCCGGTGGCGTGGGCTATGAAGTGCATATGCCCATGACCTGCTTTTATGAGCTGCCCGAGGCAGGGCTTGAGGCGGTGGTGTTCACCCACTTTGTGGTGCGTGAAGATGTCCAGCTGCTGTTTGGTTTTAACAACAAGCAGGAACGGACCCTGTTTCGCGAGCTGATTAAGGTGAACGGCGTCGGGCCGAAACTGGCGCTGGCGATCCTCTCCGGCATGTCGGCCCAGCAGTTCGTTAATGCGGTGGAGCGGGAAGAGCCTGCGGCGCTGATTAAACTGCCCGGCATCGGCAAAAAAACCGCCGAGCGTCTGGTGGTGGAAATGAAAGATCGCTTTAAAGGTCTGCATGGCGATCTGTTTACGCCTGCGGCGGATCTGGTCCTGACCTCGCCAGGCAGCGTTATGCCAGCGGACGATGCGGAGCAGGAAGCCGTTGCCGCACTGGTGGCGCTGGGCTATAAACCTCAGGAAGCCAGCCGGATGGTGAGCAAGATCGCTCGTCCGGATGCCAACAGTGAAACGCTTATTCGCGAAGCGCTGCGCGCCGCGTTGTGAGGTAAAGGATGATTGAAGCAGACCGTCTGATATCAGCAGACAGCACCAGCGTCGAAGAGATTGCGGATCGGGCGATCCGCCCAAAACTGCTCGCGGAGTACGTCGGCCAGCCGCAGGTGCGTTCGCAGATGGAGATTTTTATCCAGGCGGCGAAACTGCGCGGCGACGCGCTGGATCATCTGCTGATTTTCGGCCCGCCGGGGCTGGGGAAAACCACCCTGGCCAATATCGTGGCCAATGAGATGGGCGTTAATCTGCGCACCACCTCCGGCCCGGTGCTGGAAAAGGCCGGCGATCTGGCGGCGATGCTGACCAACCTTGAGCCGCACGACGTCCTGTTTATCGATGAAATTCACCGCCTGTCACCGGTGGTGGAAGAGGTGCTCTATCCGGCGATGGAAGATTATCAGCTGGATATCATGATTGGTGAAGGTCCGGCGGCACGCTCAATCAAAATCGATCTGCCGCCCTTTACCCTGATTGGCGCAACCACGCGTGCAGGCTCTCTGACCTCGCCGCTGCGTGACCGCTTCGGTATCGTTCAGCGTCTGGAATTTTACCAGGTCGCCGATCTCCAGCATATTGTCGGGCGCAGTGCGCGCTTTATGGGGCTCGAGATGAGCGATGACGGGGCGCTGGAGGTCGCGCGTCGTGCGCGGGGAACGCCGCGTATCGCCAACCGTTTGCTGCGCAGGGTGCGCGATTTCGCCGAGGTAAAATACAACGGTGACATTACGGCGGAGATTGCCGCACAGGCGCT
>DATEKR010000305.1:0-11976 GCA_035277345.1 Enterobacteriaceae bacterium | reverse complement strand
TTGGGGCCAACCATTCTTAATTTCATTTCCGTTCCACACCAGGGGCAATCACAGCTGATCCGGGTCAGGTAGATTTTCCCGTCCTTGCCGTACTCCAGATTTTTTAAGCCGAAAAAGGGACTGAACCGATGGCGTTTTAACACTGTCGGCAGGAGCAACATCATCATGGACAGCGCAAGCACGGGAAAAAGGAAGTGGGGGATGTATTTGAATGAGGTGAGCCAGGGCAGCACAATGCCGACGATGCTGGCGATGCTCCCAATCGTGCCCAGCGTCAGGAAACCTGAGCTCTCCCCGAGTTTTCCCTCTGACGACCAGGGGAGCCTGACGAACTCCCGCCGCAGGTTCAATATATCGGGGTCAATATTGTTGGAGTGGGTGTAATTATCACCCGTGTGGATGCTGCTGTTGGTGATGGTTGAGTTTTGCGTATTGACGCTTCTGTCACCGGCCGTAATAGCATCATTTTCCGGGGCGGATAATTTACCTCCGCAATCATTGCAATATTTGTCTTCATCCCTGACGGTATAACCACAATGACGGCAGAACATTACCTCACTCCTTTTTATTTCATTAAATATGCTGGCGTTGCGATTAATGCATCACGCTTTACAGGGAATATGCTGCTTTTTGGGACGTCAGTCAATGTGATGGCCATATCGGGTATTTGAGTCTGACGTCCCCCCCGCCTACCTTTTTTCGCAGTTTTATTCGCCTGCTCGCCCCGCACCGCTTCTTGTATAATCGACACACTATGGCAGGGATATCAGGAACAATAATGACAAAGGCGCCGGTTTTAGGGATCGACCTTGGAACAACCAACAGTGCGGTCAGTCTGTGGCACGAAGGCAAACCCGTATTGATCCCCAATCAGTGGGGAGAGGTGTTAACCCCGTCGGTGGTGGGGCTGGGTGACGAGGGCGAGATCCTCGTGGGGCGTGCGGCCTGGGATCGTTTACAGAGCCATCCGCAGATGACGGTGGCCAGCTTTAAGCGCTATATGGGCACCGCCGTTCAGCTCTCTCTGGGCTCGCAGCTGTTCCGGGCGGAAGAGCTATCCGCGCTGCTGCTGCGCCAGCTAAAAGAGGACGCACAGACCTGGCTGGGGCAGACGTTAACGGAGGCGGTGATTACCGTTCCGGCCTATTTCAACGACGTTCAGCGCCGGGCGGTGAAGAACGCCGCCAGGCTGGCGGGGTTAAGCGTTGCCCGCCTGCTGAATGAGCCGACCGCCGCGTCGCTGGCCTTTGGCCTGCTGGAGAACCGCGAGCAGAAATACCTCACCTTCGATCTCGGTGGCGGTACCTTCGACGTGTCGATTATCGATATGTTCGAAGGAGTGGTGGAGGTCCGGGCCAGCAGCGGAGACGTGCGGCTGGGCGGGGATGATTTTTCAGAGGCGATCCTGCAGTGGATGCTGGCTCAGCATCCTGAACTGAAGGCCGCCTCTTTGTCCGTCAGGGCGGAGCTGCTGGCGAAAGCCGACGGCATCAAGCAGGCCCTGAGCCATCATCCTGAGGCGGAGGCGACGCTGGAGTGGAATAACCAGAGCTGGCACTGGCGAATGGATGAGGAGCAGCTTGCCACCTGCTGCAAGGCGCTGTTGACGCGGCTGCAGCGTCCGGTGCAGCAGGCCCTGCACGATGCGCGTTTTTCACTGCACGATCTCGACCATGTTCTGCTGGTGGGCGGCGCGACGCGGATGCCGCTGGTCCGCCAGACCGTGGCCCGGCTGTTCGGACGCTTCCCGCGTCATGACCTGAATCCCGATGAAGCCGTGGCGCTCGGGGCAGGCGTGCAGGCCGGGATGGTGATGGCGGACGCCGCCGTGGAGGATATTATCCTCACCGATGTGATGCCGTTCTCGCTGGGGCTGGAGGTGGCAAAACGTCATCAGAGCCAGCTGGAGTCGGGCTTTTTCCTGCCGCTGATCGAGCGCAACACGTTTCTGCCGGTGAGTAAGACCGAGACGGTGAATACCGTTGAGGATAACCAGACTCACGTCCTGCTAAAAATTTATCAGGGCGAAGGGCGGAAGGTGCAGGATAACGTCTTCCTCGGGGAGATGCGTATCGATGTTCCGCCCCGGCCTGCGGGCGCGGTGCTGCTCGATGTGCGTTTCACCTACACCCTGGACGGGCTGCTGGAGGTGGAGTGTCACTATCAGGGCAGTCCGGCGGTATCGCGGCTGGTGATTGAGAAAGTGCCGGGGCAGATGAGCGAAGAGCAGATCGCCGAAAGCCTGCGTCGTCTGGCCGATCTCAAACAGCATCCCCGGGATCGTCCTGAGAACCAGGCCCTGCTGGCGCGCTGTTCGCGTCTGTATGAACGTCTTCTGGGCGAGGAGCGGGTCTGGCTGGATCAGGGCCTGACCGCGTTTGAGCAGGCGCTGGACAGCCAGGATCTCCGCCGCATTGCCACGCTGCGGCAGCAGGTCGAGCAGTTCCTGGACCGCTATGAGGCGGGGGATCTGTCATGAGTATCTGGCAAACTCTGGATATTGCGCCGACCCGCGATACGGCAGAAATCCGTCGGGCCTATGCGCGACGGCTGAAGGAGTGCCGCCCGGATCGCGATCCCACGGGGTATCAGGCGCTACGCGAAGCCTTCGATGAGGCGAAACAGTGGGCGAGCAACGACCTTGTTTTTGTTGACGACGAGACGCTGCTGACGCCGGAGCTATCCGGGCCTGATGAGGTTGTTGCGCTCTCGCCGCTGGAGCCTGTGGAGACGCTGCCGGAGACGGCCGTTTTTTATACTGACAGCGATATCCAGGCCCTGGCGAGCCAGCTGGTCGCCACCGAAATGACGGGCATTATCCGGCTGACTCAACTCTGGTCGAGGGTCGCCGACAGGGGAAGCCTGTGGCAACAGCAGCGTTTTCATCAGGATCTGGCTGCCGCCCTGGCGGAACAGCCCGGGCTGACGGAGGGGCTGCTGGAGCGTGTGGCGGGGATGCTGGAGTGGCGGCTGGAGGACTACGACAACAGCCATATTATCCCCCAGCATATCCAGTATGCGCTGCAAAACCAGCTCCGGGAGACCGAGCTTGCACGCGCCCGCAGGCAGATGGACATTGATGAGAAGCACGGCTCCATTCTGAGCCGGATCGCGCTCAGGCTTGTGCGAAGCGAGCGGCAGACCGTCCCGTTCTGGCTACGCCTGGTGCCGGGGGCCATCACCCGACTCTCCCGCCAGGTTAATGAGATCCTCTACTACTACCCGGAAATGGCTTCGGAGCTGAACCCGACCATGCTGGCTTTTTTGCAGCAGCCGAGGATGGCGCTGAACTGGCAGGGAATTTTCCTGCTGGGGTTCTGGTGCCTGGTGTTTAATGGTGCGCTGAAGATTTCCGACGTCAGTGCGGTGGTTGGCACAATAGCTGTCGCGACGGTGCTGTTTTACCTCTACGTCAGCGATATGATCATGTTGGGGCTTCAGTCGAGACCCCGGCTGCTCAGGGGCTTTATGGTTACCGAGTGTATCTTCTCGGTGATCGTGATACTGCTCTGCTGTGGCGGGCTAATGGGCGCGGCTGCCCTCTCCGTACCCGCGACCGGACACGGGCCACTGGCGGTGGTCGGGCTGATTTACATGCTGGTGGTGATGATTGTGTTCTGGGCGGCGTGGCCGAAGGATGTGCCCCTTATCCGCAAGCCGGGGATCGTGATGAGCCGCATCTTCTCCAGCCCGTGGAAACTGATGGTGTGGCTGAATTTCGCCTGGTTTTCGCTGCTCTGGATCGTCATCTACTGCGTATTGTGCACGGTTATTCTGGTGGAACTGCTTAAGTTGTTTTCCGGGATTTAAAAGCAATAAGGCCGGGTTTCCCCGGCCTGACCGGCTTTAGTTAAACCGCGCGCTCACCGCAGCGATCCGCTCGCCAAATTTCACCGCCGTGTCCAGGTCGCCGGAGGCCATGGCCTCGACGCCCGCATCGGACGGGGACTGGACCAGCAGCCCGACGGAGCCGCCGAGGTTGTTGAGATCCTGACGTGTGGCCGCCTGGGTGTTGGCCGGCAGCATCCCGAGGCTTATCCAGATCCCGCCGTGCTGGGAGGCGAGGGTCTGCAGATACTGGAGAGAAAGCTGCTTGTCACCGTTCAGGCTGGCGCTGTTGCTGAAACCGGCGAAGAGTTTGTCCTGCCAGGCGCGGCTGAACCAGGGTTTAGAGGTGGCGTCGGCAAACTTCTTAAACTGCCACGGAACGCCGCCCATATAGGTCGGTGCGCCGAAAACAATGGTCTTCGCTTCGTTAAGCTGCTGCCAGTCGCTCTCCTGGATGTCGCCGTTGTTATCGATGGCGATAAGGCTGGCGTTTGCCCCTTCGGCAACGCGCTCCGCCACGACTTTGGTATGCCCATAACCTGAGTAATACACCACAACAGTTGTCATTTTGTCTCTCCGTTGATGAATGGACTGCTTATTTTTCTTTTCCGCCGAAGAGGGCGTATTTGCCCGCGCCGAGGAACATGATGCACAGCCCGCCGAGGAAGTAGAGGGCTTCGTTTTCCAGACCCCACGCGCCAACTTTAGTCAGGGTGAAGAATTTATCCATCCCGACCAGCAGCGTGGCGACCAGCAGGTTAAACGCATAGATAAATGCCGCCTGGCGTGTGAAGAGGCCGATGATAATCATCACTGGCGTCACGATCTCACCAATGAACACGCCATAAGCGATAAAGCCCGGCAGCCCTTTGGCGATCAGCATAGCGGAGATCCAGTCGACGCCGTGCTCAATTTTGGCGACGCCGTGGAACAGCATCAGAATGCCAAAGGTGAGACGCAGCAGCAGCTTGCCAAAATCCGGGTGGCTGGTGGCGCGAATAAATGCGTTATTTAACGAAGCGATCATGCCTTTTTCCTTAAAAGCCCGGGCGGGCGGCGAGAGTTTTTGCCATTTCTGGCACCTTAGTATCAAATAGAAACCTTGCTCAGGGTTATACACGGCCCGTCCGGCTTGCGAAAGAAGGCACCCGGAGGGCACTACGTATCCTCAAGGAAACCTGCTACGAGAGTTGGCCGCCATGACAAAGCCGTTTATGCCGTACGATATTTACGATAACCGCTGCCCGACGCGCGATATGCTGGCGCGTCTGGCGGACAAGTGGGCGCTGCTGGTACTGGCGCGTCTGGAGAACGGGCCGATGCGTTTTAACGGCCTGAAGCGAGATATCCGCCAGATCACACAGAAGGTATTAACCCAGACGCTGCGCAAGCTGGAGCGCGACGGCATTATCGCCCGGGAAGTGTTCTATACGGTGCCGGTGGCGGTGGAGTACAGCCTGACCCCGCTGGGCCGCACCCTGACCGAGACAGTGTCGGTGCTGGCCCACTGGGTGGAACATAATATGGATGCGGTGCTGGCGGCGCAGACGGCGTATGACGAGGCGAATCGTCCGCAGGCTGCGGGCTGATGTAGGGTGAATATTCCCGGGTGGTTAAATAGCACCGTGAAAGTTATCTAAGTTGTTGATGGGAAACTTAAATATTATCTTTCGATTGTTCCAAAATTGTCGGAGAGGCATGCCCATCATCGTTTCCACTATACCTTCCACCAGACAGTAACGCCTCTAACTCTGTACTGGCTTGATCAATGCATTCAGCGAAGTGGACGGCTGCCGGATAGTCGTCATACAAAAAATCATCTGCTTGTTCCGGGGAAAGCTGGTCAACATAGGGTTGAGAATCTACGTAATAATGACGTATCCGTGTACCTGTTTTATCTACATATTCCGATGGCTCCAGCGTACTGCCGGGGAATGTTTTTGCCACATGTGATGCGGCCTGAAAGGTGTCAAAGTAGTGGCCGAACAGTGGGCTTTCAGCTTGAGGCGTGCCTGTTGAAAAATCTCCCATAACTTCGCGACCGTAGCCGTTATCTATTTGCCACTGAACATCAGATCCCATCTTTTTCCCCTCAGTCAGAATTGCCGATTGCGGTCAGCATGGTGATAGATTATAGCCTCCCTTGCCCCGGGAAGTTCGACTTCACAGTTTTGTGCTCAGCACTGTGCTGAAGAAGAAACTCGATACCTTCAGCGACTCTCAGGCCGAAAGCGGTTTTGAATACCGGCCTAATATCCACTGATTGCCCCACATCCCGCGGCAATATCGCTCCGACAGATCGGACATGTTGCCGCCATTCTCCCTTGTTTTTGTAAGCTTAATCTGAATATTTCCATTAAGTGTCTAACACTATGTTTTTAATCGACAATTCTGCCGATCGAATAAAGACGTGAGCCGCAATAGATGGTTTAATAATGTACTTTATCAACTCGTCGTAGAGGGAGAAGTATGAAAAGGATTGTCGCACTGGCCGTAGGGCTCGGAATAAGTTCGTCCGCACTGGCCTGGGCTATCGCCGAAAAACCACACTATGAGCGCCAGGAGTCCGTCGAGTACGTTCATGGTCAAAACGATGATGATGATAAAACACAGGCAGGCCATCGTTCTGACCAGGACCGTAGTACCGGACATTATCACAGCGGCCAGCGTTTTGGCTGGCAAATTCAGAGCGAGTGGGACGAACAGCAGCAGTAGCCAGGCTTAAATTATTATCGGGTCGTCATTGTCATTCTGGCTGAGGCGTCCTCTTTCCAGCGTCAGTTTTCCGCTGTCTTTTAGCTCCTTCAGCACCCGACTTATCGAACTTTTGGACAGATAAGAGCTGTGCTCAATCAGGTAGAGGGCGGAAAAGCGTCGTTTTAAGTGCGGCGGGATCTTTTGCCAGCGGTTGAGCAGCGCGATGACCTGATCGTGTGAATTGCTCTTGCTGAGGAGGATGTAGTTCATCAGGTCGGTATACTGACCTGACATGATCGACATCACGTCGCGGAACAGGCCTTTTTCCAGCCCCCGTTTCCAGAAAAAATCATACTCAACGTAGCTCACTTTGCCGTAGTCCACTCTCTCCAGATAGAGGGGAGGCGCGTCCAGCGACGGGTTGACGCCCACCACAAAGGGGGCTGAAAGAATATCTAATATCTTATTTTCGGGCTGCAGCTTAAGTAAGAAATCGCCCTCACGGATAAAAAACACGCGCCGTACATCACCCTGACAAAAGTGGTAGCGGCGCTTGCCGCGTGATATTTCATCCGGACTGGCTACCTGCGCATGATCGGCAAAGTAATTAATCACCCTTTCATGATTCTTAATCACTCTGTGCATATTCCGCACTCCATACGTCGATCCTTAATTGTGGATAATATGAAATTAGCCATCAAATAATACCCCTCGTTATTTAATCGCGCATTAACCGCTGGTGTTATAAACCTGTTCTCATTTGAGGATGAATATTTTGGTGCATTAAATCAGTCTGGCATGATTTTCGCCACCCTCACTGCGTCAATTTTTATAGTGCCATAATAGAACCCATGTTATTGCTTTGTTTGATTGAGAGCAGACCACTCTATTTTCGTATGACAGCCTTTAATAATGGCAATACAAAACCCATTCTGGGGTGTATTCATCAGAGCGGCTTAATCATTTGGCGCGCCTCCGGCGGTGGGTCCAATATCAACCTGTGGAGGTTTGTTATCTGCGCCAGCAAGGTCTTAATTTCCGGATTTTCATCGGTGTTTCAGTTGCCTGGGTGTTAAGTTTGTTATGAGGTTAATATGCATTTAAAATAAATTTCTCACGGTTTTTTAGCCAATAGGCGTGGTGGTGATTTTCATTTTTCCAGTAAAACATTCCACTTGTTATTAGGATATTCATTGCCTAACCTGTTAGTGCTTTTAATAACCAAAAAACCAAGAGGGACCTTATGCGTAAATGTATTTTACATTCAACTGTTGCTATTATTACGGGCTCCGCGAGCATAGCGGGCTATGCCGCGAACTCTGCCAGCCTGTCCATTACCGGGTCGATTGAACCGGTAACCTGTGACGTCACCTTAAGTGCGCCATCCATTGACTTTGGCACTATTCCGGCATCAACCCTGGCGCTGCGGAACAATGCACTGGCGGGGAGCGACGTGACGGTTGACGTTGAGTGCGGTGGTCCGGCGACCATTGCCATCCAGACTAAGGATAATCGTAGCGCCAGTGCGATGACCGTGGCGGAGGTTAAGGACGAGTTTGGCACTCAGTCTGCTGCTTTTAGCGACCCGATGTTCTTCGGTTTAGGAGTCGACAGCGCCAACAAAAAAGTGGGTGCGCTGATGCTGGGGCTCACCGCCGCAAGCGTGGATGGCACAACCAACGCCAATATCCTGGTCGGCACGGATAAACTGGCCTGGACGAAGAAAACCGCCTCGACGAGTTCCGCGTTGTATCTGGATAAAGACGCGTACTTCGCCTCGGCTGCGAATGCGAGTGCCAGCCAACCGATGGAGTTTACGAAGGCGGCCTACACGATCTCTTCGGGTATTTACCTGAGAAATGCCAGTAAATACCCTGCTGGTGAAATCGTCAAAATCGATGGCAGCGTCACCTTCTCCGTCGTCTATTTATAATCACTCAACCGCCCGGCGAAGGTGATTAACCCTCGCCGGGTGCGGGCACGGCTATGTCTATTCTGATGAAATTTCTCTCAGCGCTTATTTTGAGCGCTTTCCTGATGACCGCAATCCAGGCGGCAGGGATGCGGCCTGAAGTGCCGGTCGTGTTTCTCGACGACGGTCTTCGCGAGGCCACCATTAATGTCATGAACACCGACAGCAGTCCGGCATTGCTCCACAGCAGTCTGCAAACACTCCCTGAAGATCGTGAAAACCGGCTGATTATTACGCCGCAGCTGGTTCGCGTGGACGGGGGCAAAAAACAGCAGATACGCGTGATGTTGAAAGATGGCATAACGCTGGAGACACAGCGAATGCAGCGGATTCAGTTTACCGCCGTCCCGCAGGATGACGGCAAGACAAACCGGACGCGGGTGCTGATTGGCCAGAATATCCCGGTCATCATCTCACCTGCGGATTTGCCCCTCAATACCACCCCGTGGACCGGGCTGACGGTCCAGCGCGTGGGTTTATCGCTCAACATTGCTAACCCGACGCCCTATATCGTGCGCATAACCCGTGAGGTCGATGTGCTGCCGGGCGGACAATCGGTCACGCTGCCGAAAACCTATATTCTGCCAGGCGAACGCTTTTCTCTGCCGTTGCCCGACGGCGCGCTTTCCGTGCGTTTGCATCCGGTGACCCGCTTCGGATTCCTGACGACGCCGTTTGAAGTCCGGCTGTAACGGGAGCGGCTATCGGTGATTAAAAAAATCCTGTTCTTCAGTACGTATCTGGTTTCCGTCGGTGCAGCGGGCGGCAATCACTACGATCGCGAAATGCTCAGCGCGCTTGGCTACGATACCCAGGCGGCAGATTTACTGGATTCCGGGATACACTTTCTGCCCGGTGAGCATCCCACCCATATTGTCGTTAACGGGCAAAGCAAAGGTCTGCACCGCATTACCTTCGGCCAGGCCGGTGTGCCCTGCTGGTCTGCTGTGCAGCTGCGTAAGCTGGGTATCGATCCGCGCAGTTTTAATGAGGTTGACCCGACCTGCCTGACACCGTCACCCGGCAGCAATATCCGCGTGACGGAGCAGGTCGAACGCAGCAGCCTTGAGCTGCAGATCCCCGCGAATAGCCTTCTGAGCGATGTACAGTATGCTACCGGCGGCAGGGCGCTGATGGTGAATTATGACGGCAGACACTACGCCTGGCAGACCCGCTCCGGTGGAGATCGCGGTGCGCAGACCCTGACGTCGGAAGTGGGGGCCAATATCAACAACTGGATTATCCGCAGCGGCCAGAGCTACACCCGGCAGGATACGCAGCGCCACTTCACCCGTCTCTATACCTGGGGCCAGCGCGCCATTCCCGGCTGGGCCTCCGTGCTGCAGATTGGCGAAATCACCACTGAGGATCCGCTATTCTCCGGGATTGCCCTGACCGGGGCGCAAATCGTGCCGGAGCGGGCGCTACAGAACGGCGGCGGCAATCGGGTCTCCCTTGATATTCTGCTCTCCCGGGCGGGAACCGCCGAGGTCTGGCAGGGCAATATTCTGTTGAAAACCTTCCCGGTCACCGCCGGGATGAACCGGCTGGAGGGGATACCTGCGCTGAACCCGCAGGATGATTTTGTGGTGATAAGCCATGACGAGACCGGCAGTCGGCAGCAGCAGACGATCCCCTGGATCCAGGCCCGGCCTTATAATGCGATGATGATAACCGGCACCTCCCTGGCGGTGGGGCAACTGCGCTTAGCCCGCCAGGACTGGCCGCTGTTGTCAGGGTCGACCGGGGTTTATCACAGTCAAAACCTGGCCGTGGCGGCTGGCGGACTGGTTGCAGAAACCCGGCAGGCCGTCTCCTGGCGGGCCAGTATGCGCCTGACCGAACGTCTGCTGGCAACACTTTCCCAGACCGGGACGCAGGCCCGCGACGGTGGAAAAAGAAAAGGGTTCAGCCATCAGCTCGGGCTTGGCTATCCGGTGACTCAGCGGCTCTCCCTGTCCGCCTCAGCGAATTTCCGCAGTCGTGATTATGTGGAGGCCGGCAGCGCGTGGTCAGCACCAAACGGAACGGGGCAGGTCAAAGCGCAATATGCCGCCGGACTGAACTATAGCCAGCCCTGGCTCGGGGCGTTCTCATTTTCCGGTAGCCTGTCGCAGACTCGGCAGGGCGCGGAAACGATGGGGTATACGCTGGGATGGGGAAGAGCCTTCGGCAACGTTAACCTGAATCTGGGCGTGCAGAAAAATCGCCTGGCGGACGACAGCGGTCGGCATGATACGCACTACGCTTCTCTGAATATCGCTATTCCCCTTGGGCCGGACCGCAGCCTGCGAAGCTGGGTCAGTCATGACGGCGAGCGGACCCGGGCAGGAGTGGGCTACGACCAGACGCTCAGTGACAAATTTGCCTGGAGCCTGTCGGGCGAAAAAGACCAGCAGCAGGCGTCCTCGATTGCCAGCTCCGCCATCTGGACCAACAAATACAGCCAGCTAAGCGGTGGAGTTGCCCGCAGCGACAGCGGCTCCCGCTATAACATGGGCGCACGCGGCGGGGCGGTGCTACACGATGAGGGGCTAACGTTCACCCCGCGTAAGGTGGGGGACACTTTCGGGGTGATTTCTCTTAACGGTCCCCGGCCAGACGTGGAAATCCGTACCCCAGCGGGAAAGGTCTGGAGCGACGATAGCGGCCACGCGATCGCCTCATGGACGCCGTGGCAGAAGAATACGCTGCAGGTCAACAACCACAGCCTGGCGAAAAACGTCCAGGTTCTGAGCGGGATCGCTGACGTGACGCCCTGGCGCGGGTCGGTAGTGCCGGTATCGATCCCGGCGTTCACCGTACGCCGGGCGCTGGTCACCTTTCCACCGGGTGAAGGGCCGACAGCCGGCAGCGCGGTGAAAAATACGCGTGGGGATCTGGTTGCCTTCGTCAATGAAGATGGCAGCCTGTTCTTTGACGATTTACCGGACGGGCCGCTGTTCGGGCAGTTGCAGGACGGTACGCGCTGCAGTATCAAACTCACCTCGCCCTGGGTGGCCGACCCCGGATCTCTTTATGCCTCACTTTCCGCGAGATGCGTCTTATGAATCCTTTATCCCTGTTGCTGATAGTGGGGCTGCTGAGTAGCGCAGCCGCCTGCGCGGAATGTGATATCCAGCTGAGCGATGCTCAGGTGAACTACGGCCAGACGACCCGCAGCGAGCTGCTGGCTCAGGCGGGGAATAGCTTCTCCTCCCGCGAGCTACGCGTTGGGGATGCGCGGGAGCTGGAGGTGATGGTCAGCTGCGATCGCCCGACGCCGCTGACCCTTCAGTTTATCGGGGCGGCAAAAGAGGGCGACAGCTATCGCTTTGGCGCATCCGGTCGCGCGACCCTGGTGCTGCACGATGTAATGATTGACGATCGGCGGGTGGAGATGGTTCGCGGCGAGACGCGCGACGCGAAAATGGCCTTTCGCGCCGGTCAGCCGCTGAGTTTCTGGTATGCCGGTGGCCCGGCCAGCGGGAGCGTTCTGC
>DATEKR010000304.1:0-8768 GCA_035277345.1 Enterobacteriaceae bacterium | reverse complement strand
TTACGCCGATCAATACCGGATGCTTCCAGCACCCCCTCCAGCTCTGCAGATTCTGCCAGCCAACGGGTTTTCAATGCGGTAATACGCGCCAGGATCTGCTGGTGCCGCACGGCGAGGGTTTCGCCCTCCGGCGGTGGGGCTTTAATCTGCGGCGCCTCACCCTGCAGATAACGATCGATAGATTTCAGCAGCGCCTGCGGGCCCTGCCAGGAGCGGTGGATCACCTCGGCGATATCGCGGGAGAGTGGATAGCAGTGACGACGCCAGAAGTCGGCGCAGGCCTGATAGCGCAGGGAGGATTCGTCTTCAATCAGTTGCTGTTCAAAGAGCATCCCCGATTCAAAGGCGTTAAGGCTGAGCATCCGCTGGCAGAAGCCGTGGATGGTAAAGACGGCGGCTTCGTCCATCTGCCGCTCCGCAAGCAGCAGGAGACTTGCCGCCTGCTGTTTATCGTCTATCTCGTCCAGCAGACGGGCATAGAGAGGATCTTGCGTGCTTCCGCGCAGGCAGGCGATTCGCAACTCGTGGATATTGCTGCGAATACGTCCGCGTAGCTCTTCGGTGGCGGCCTCCGTAAAGGTCACCACCAGAAGCTCTTCTACGCTGACCCGCCGGGGAAAGGCGGCGCTGCCGCCCAGCCCCAATAGCAGGCGCAGATAGAGCGCGGCGATGGTATAGGTTTTGCCGGTGCCCGCTGAGGCTTCAATCAGGCGCTCGCCGCTTAGCGGCAGGCGCAGGGGATCCAGGGACTCGGCGGCATCGGTCATGCTTATTCTTTCTCACTTAGTAAAGGCAGGGTCTGCTGCAGCGCGCTAATGCTCTTCTCAACGGTAAATCCGTCGGGACGGGCATAGTCCGCTTTGCCATGCTGACCGGCAATCTGGGACAGGACCGTCATCCCCTGCGGCTTAACCACCGTCTGGTGGAAGAAGTCGGCAAGCTGCTGCGGCGTCAGTAATTTAATCTGTGCCACAATTTTATCACGTGAATCGAACTGCATATTGCCGCGATCGAAATCTTTGCTCAGCCGGGAAGCCTCTTCACCGAGGGTTTGCGGCGCCTGCAGCATCTGGGCGATCACGCCCTGACGAATTTGCGCAAACTCTTCCGGCTTCATTGCCCGCAGCCGCGCTTCCGCCGTCGGGAAGAAGGCCTGATAGCGCTGCCAGAGATACGCAGGCTGACGATCGCTGCTTTGCAGCAGGAAGCCCATGCCCCACTGACGGCCGATGCTCATCGGGAAGGCAAATACCGCGTAACCAAGCTGCTCTTCCGTGCGCAACTGACTATAGAACCAGGGCTGAATAATCTGGCCGACCATCGTACTCAGGGCCGCGCTGCGGAACTCATCGATACCTACGGGTGTAAAGACAGCCGCCAGCGCGGAGTCCGAGCTGCTTCCGGCTTTTTCGAAGCTCACCGACTGTTTTTTGTCGACCTGAATTTCTTTGTTACGGCTCCACTCGCCGCCCTTTGTCCCCAGCTGAGACTGAACGTTATGGGCCAGATCTTTGGCCCGCTGCTGGCTCAGGTTGCCGACCACCAGAAACTCAGGGCAGGCGTTGGTTTTTAACGTCTCACGATAAGCCATCAGTTCCTTTAAGGTGATCGATGGCAGCAGCTCGCGGCGCTCCTCGCGCTGGAAGTACGGCACCTGAGAGAGCATCTGCACCGGCATAATCGCCTGTTCATAGGCTTTGCCCTTCTCCGCTGAATCCATCATCTGCAGATACCAGGATTTGGCCTGGGCCAGTTGCTCTTCGGTCGGGGTATAGCTGAAGTATCCATCCAGCAGAGCGGTAAACAGCTGAGGCAGACGCTGGGTGTAGCCGTTGGCGTTCAGCATCAGGCCGTTGTTGGCGTTGGTCGAAAAACCAATCCCGCCGACCGCGGCCTGATTGCTCAGTTCGTCGAGGGCAAGCCCGGCCAGATAGTCATTCAGCGCAAACATCACCTGGTTGCGGGCGGTATTCATCGCCTGCGGATTGCGCAGCACCACGCTGACATCGGCTTTCGGTTCGCTGTTAAAGTAGCGCCCAGGCGTATAGACCACCCGCAGATTCGTTTCGTCGACAATCAGCTTCGGATGCGGCCAGCTTTTCTCGTCCGGGAGCAGGGTGAAATCATCCGGAATATAGGGGTTGAGGGTCGGCAGCTGCAGCGGGATCGCGCTGGCCTCTTTCTGCCAGGCGCTAAAGGTTTGCGGGCTGATTTTATCGACCTGATAAGGGGCCTCGACAAAATAGGCGGTTTTGTTATGCGGCTCATTCGGGCTGATATACCAGATACGCGCATTTTGCGGCGTCATCATCGCCAGACGGGCCTTCACCGCATCGGCATCGAAACGGTCGGCGATGTTAACCGCATCCAGCGTATGCTCAACCGAAACGCGGATCATGGTGTCCGCCAGCCACTCGACGTAGCCCATATCGCGGGTGATCGACGGGTAGCGGAAATCAAGATCCAGCACGTGAGCCAGTTCGTCGAAGTAGCGCTTATCGACCCCTTTTTCACGCAGCAAATTGAGGTAGCTGAAAATCGCCGCGACGACGCGGTCGCGATTAGCCAGGCCTTTATCCGTCAGCGTGGCGGAAATCGCCAGCACGCCGCTGTTGCCGTTCACCACCGGATCGGAGTCGGCGCGGATGCCTTCCACCAGGCCCTGTTCCTGGAGCCAGTCGGAGAGCGTCCCCGGCGTACGGTTGCCAATCAGATAGGTCAGCAGTTCGTCGGTTTTACTGCGGAACTGCGGGGTATTGTCGTCAATACGAAACTCAACGCGCAGCACTTTACGCGGCAGCGCCGGGACGTAGTGAATAATGATGCCTTTTTCTTTATCGGTCACCACCGGCACGTCAATTTCCGGCTTTGGGATGTTCTTATTGGCGACGCGGCCATAAGTGCGGGCAGCAATCTCCGCCAGTTCAGGCAGCGGTTTGTTGCCGTACACCACCGCCTTCATCAGATTGGCAGAGTAGTATTTTTCGTGGAAGGCCAGCAGGGCATCATGTACCGGGCTGCCTGGCTTATCACTGAGGGTTTCCAGATTCCCACCGGAAAAACGCGCCCCCGGGTGCGCCGGGTTAATGGTTTCTGCGCTGACCTGAGCCATACGCATCCCGTCGCGGGTACGCGCCATCGTCAGCTCGGCGTTGACCGCATTACGTTCCCGGTCGGCATATTTCTTCTGCAGCAGCGGTGCGGCAACGGCGTCGGCAAGGCGATCGACCGCCCCTTCAAGCGCATCGTTTTCCACCTCAAGATAGTAGGCGGTACGGTAAGGCGCGGTACTGGCATTGTGGCTGCCGCCGTGCATTTTCAGGTATTCGGCCAGCGCATCGGCCTGTGGATAAGCCTTTGAGCCCATCAGGGACATATGCTCGAGATAGTGCGCAAGGCCAGGGTGGGTCTCGGGATCTTCCAGCGACCCAACCGGCACCACCAGCGCCGAAAGTGATTTCACCGCCTGTGGATCGGAAACCAGCAGCACCACCATATCGTTCGCCAGGCGGATCGCCTGATACTGACGAGGGTCTTTTTCACTCTTACGAATCGTCTCCTGAATCGGCTGCCAGGACGTCTGCGCCTGACTCAGGGGGGCCCAGAGGGCAATAAACAGAACAGCAATGTTGAACCAGCGGCTACCAGGCATTCAAAAACCTCATCACGTTACTCTGACGACTGAAAACGGAAGACCGGCAGCAAATAGCGGCGCGCCTGGGCAATGATTTCCGGGTAATCTTCGGTGGGCAGGGTGCGCCACAGACGCTGATACCAGACATCTTCACCTTCCCCGCTGACCACCATATTCCCTTCCCAGGCCTGCTTAAACTTGCCGTTCGCTTTTCGCTGCGTCTCTTCGTCCTCTAAAATGGCATCACTTGCGGGGTCATAACAAGCCTTAATCCACGCCCCGCTGCTTTCCGGCAGCAACAGCAGCGGCTGCGCCATCCCTGAGCGATACCCCTCAACCAGCTCCGTCAGCCAGGCCAGCGCCTGCTCTGCGTCCAGCGGAGGGAAGCGCCACTCCTCTTCTTTGCGCAAAAACAGCCGGCTTTCGCCCGTGCCGCCGCTGGCGCAGTACACCAGGTGCTCAAGCCAGAGCTGCATCCCCTGGCTCACGCGTGGCAGCGACGGACGCCAGCGCAGCAGGCCGTCGGCCTGAACCTGCGGCAGCCAGCCGGTGAGCTGCACGCCCGCGCACTGAAGATCGATCTCCCGGGTCTGGGCGGGCTGGCGACAGGCAATCACGCGATCGGCCAGCGCCTGCATCTCTTCGCGCTGCACATCCCAGGCGATTTCACCGAAGGAGCCAAAGGGTAGCGCGCCGGCTGCGCGATAGCGGCGGTACATCGCATCGGCGTCCTGCTCCTCCACCAGCGCATTCAGCAATTGCTGGTTGAGCTGATAGCGTTCGAGGCCGTCGAGGGTAAAAGGTTCCGTTTCGGGAATATCGCTGTCATCAGCGCGGAAGTTCACCCGCAGCCGCTGCTGGAAGAAAGCGCGCACCGGATGAGCCCAGAAGCGCTGTAGCTGCTCAAACGCCAGGGTTTCCAGCTCCGGCTCCGGCAATGGCTGAATAAAAGCGCTGTGGGCCTCTCCCTGCTGGCTGGCAGCGGGCAGCCACTCGCGGGCGTAGCTCTGCAGCTCGCCGCCGATAAAGTTCACCGCATCGAACGGCATCCGGCTGTGTTCCGTGGTGATATGGGCTTTCACCCGCCGTTCGCTCTCGTCGCAGTTTAGCGCCTCATCGCCGGGCAGGTAGTGGCTTTGCCCGATATAGTCCACCAGCTCCTGCACCAGCACGGAGGGGTAGCGCAGGCTGTTATCCTGGATCGAACGGCCGATATAGCTGATATAGAGCTGCTGCTCGGCGGAGATTAGCGCCTCAAGGAACAGATAGCGGTCATCGTCACGACGGCTGCGATCGCCGCGCTGGGGCTTCTGGCTCATCAGGTCAAAGCCCAGCGGCGACAGAGTTCGTGGATAGACGCCGTCGTTCATCCCCAGCAGGCAGACCACCTTGAACGGGATCGAGCGCATCGGCATCAGGGTACAGATATTGACCGGCCCCGCGAGAAAGCGCTGGCTGATACGCTCCTGATCCAGGCGCTGCGACAGTTCGTCACGCAGCAGGGAGAGCGGTACCGCTTCGGTATAGTGCGCGGCATCGCCCTGGGTAATAATCGCCTGCCACTGCTGCTCTATCAGGGCCAGAGCGGCCTCGGTGTCCTGGTCCGGCAGGAAAAAGTCGTCGAGCATCTCGCGACACAGGGGAAGCCATCCGCTTAACGGACGCGGGCTGGAGAGCTTCTGCCGCCAGAGATTCAGCTGCATCAGGAAGCTGGCCAGATGCCCCACCAGACCGGCAATCAGACCGCTGGACTCATCATAAGGCAGCACCGAACGCCATGCGCCGGTTCGGCTCTCCATCGCATAACCCAGCAGCATACGCGTCAGGCCAAAGCGCCAGGTGTGCTGGCCGGTGACAGGGAGATCCATTTCACGAACGTTGTCATCGTCAAGCCCCCAGCGAACGCCGGACTCGTTAACCCACTGACGCAGGAAACGCAGGCCTTCTTCATCAATATCAAAGCGCGCCGCCAGTACCGGGACGTCAAGCAGCGCCAGCACGTCTTCGCAGAGAAAGCGGCTGTCCGGCAGCGACAGCAGGCTAATAAATGCCTGCAGCGCCGGATGTGCCTGGCTCGCCCGGCGATCGGAAATGGCCCAGGGGAGATAGCGTTCCCCGGTGGCGCTGCCAAACACCGCCTGAATAAAGGGGCTGTAGCTGTCGATATCCGCCACCATCACGATAATATCGCGCGGGGTGAGTTCCGGGTCCGCCTCCAGCATCGCCAGCAGACGGTCGTGCAGGACTTCGACCTCACGCTGGGGACTGTGGCAGACGTGGAGGCTCACGCTGCGATCCGCCGGATCGAGCAGGCGTTTTCCGTCGCTGCGTTCAAATTCCAGTGCCGTCACGCCTGCAACCGCCGCGCTCTCCAGCTCCAGCATATCGGACTGCAAATGATGCAGCAGGGAATCCTGAGGGAGTTCGACAAAGGCATCCAGCTCCTCAAAATGCGACAGCCCGGCCAGGAGATAGATATAGTCCCTCCCCTGCTTACCCCAGGAGGCCAGAAGCGGGTTACCCACCGCCTGCTGCCCTTCGTCATCAAACAGCCCGGCGGCCTGGCTACCGTCACGGAACATTGGCACCGGCAGATCCTGCTGATGATGGCGGCGCTGACGGGTGACCAGGCGAGCGAGAAATGCCGGGTCTTTGATATCCCCCCAGTAATAACGACAGGGGTTGGTAAACAGGACATAGACATCGATATGCTTGCCCAGCGCCTGCAGCGCCTGTAAATAGACCGGCGGAAGCGCGGAGATGCCGCAGATAAACACCCGCGGCGGCAGGCCTTCCGGGCAGACGCTGGCGGATTCAAGGGTCTGAATAAAGCGCCCGTAGAGATTGGCACGGTGGGACAGAGGCTGGCCCAGCGCCTGAGTGTGCGCCACCAGCGCTTTCCACAGCGGGGCCTGCCAGCGCTGGGCATCACCGATGCCGGGCACCTGCTCGTCGGCTTCCCAGAGGGTCAGCCATTCCGGGCGATAAACCAGATACTGGTCGTAGAGATCCGCCAGCCGGGAGGCAAGCTGAAATAGCTTGCGCTTGTCGGCGTCGTCGCTGAGATAGTGGCGCAGCATGGCAAAGTCCTCCTGCGCCAACATATCCGGCAGCAGGGTCATTAACTTCCAGCTCATACTCTCTTTGTTAAAGGCGCTCTCGGTCGGCACGTCCGGCAGGACGCGCACGAACATATCCCAGATAAAGCTGGCGGGCAGCGGGAAATCGATATTGGCGGCAATACCGAAGCGCTGGCACAGGGTCATCTGCAGCCATTGCGCCATGCCGGTACTCTGTACCAGCACGGTTTCAGGTTCGAAGGGATCGTCAAGCGGCTGTCGCCCGACAATAAACTCCATCAATGATTCCAGCACGTCCAGACGATTGGAGTGATAGACCCTTAGCATGCTCGCTCCTGTTTGCAGCCTGTCCAGGCATCTGCCTCTGACAGACTTGCTGCTGATGACTGACCAGTCGGACAGTGTAACCGGGCCATCTGGCCCTGTCTTCCCGTCGGCGCGGTGATAGTGACGCTGATGCTGACACAACTTTGCTGCATTGTCTGCACACGCTTCGCCCTCCAGCCCGAGGGCAGTACGGGCGGCTGTCGCTGAGTCTGCTGCCAGCCAAGACGCCACAGCTGGCGATACTGTTTCTGCTGGGCCATACCAAGACCGATCGCCCTGTGATAACCGGCCAGAGCGGTGATAACGATAACCAACAGCAGCATCGCCAGCAGCGTTTCGACAAGGCTAAAACCGCGCTGACGTTTCAGGGTGGCTGACATAATGCTTCCTCCTTGAGCGGGCAGAAATCGCTCCAGCCGTGCGGGGAGAAAACAGCGGCCCCCTTGACCACATTACCTGACCACCAGCGACGGGCAGATTGTCCCGTGGTGCTCAGCAGCAGCGTACCGTCGGTAAAAATGTGCAGACAGACACGCAGCGGTATTCCTGTGGGCTGCCGACACTGCCAGGCTGCGCTGACCGACCAGCGCTGAGTACGCCCCCACTCCAGTGCCGAATGCGCGTCGGCAGCATCGCGTATTCGTCGGGATTCACTGGCAACCCGGCCTGCCAGCGCCTGATACTGCTGGTTCAGGCCACTGAGCAGCAGGCTGCCCAGAACCAGAAGCAGCAGCACCATCGTTATTGATGCCATTCCCCGCTGCCGCTTCACAGGTTATACCCCGTCACACTGTAGCGGACGGTTGCCGGCTGCCGGGGATAACGCGTCAGAACCGCGGTCAGCGTCACCGTGAATTCCGGCGCAAACCCAGGGTACTGCCGACGCTCAACCTGAAAATGCTGTATCTGAAGGCTTGCCGGCTCGGTGATTCGCTCCCAGCCTTTTCCTTCGCAGGAGGATGCGCCACGCAGGGTTTCGAGGGCCGCGCTCTGCAGACGAAACCCAATCTGCTCGGCGGCAGCGGAAGATGCCGGATCCCAGCGACTGTTGCCGTTGGCATCCCACTGCACCAGCACGCAGCGCCCCTCTCTGCCCAGAATCAGCGGCTGACCGCTGCAGACACCGCGACAATAGCCCGCCCGCTGGAGGTGTTTCCCCACCGCAATTGCCCGCTGCCAGAGTTCATCCTCCAGCGCCAGCGACTGCGTCTGACGTAATACTGCCCCCTGTAGCGCGGGCAAAAATCGGGCGGCGCTAAGCAGAAGCACGCTGCCGATAGCCAGCGCCACCAGCACTTCCGCCAGGGAAAAGCCGCGCTGACGCCCTAACATGCGCCTCCCTCCTGTGAAGTGCACATTCTGATCCGTCCCTGCTCAGAGACCACAATCCGCCACTCCCCGGCAGGGCTGCGCAGCCGGATATGCCCCGGCCAGGCCGTGTTGCGCAAACCATAAAATCCCAGCCCCGGCGTTAGCTCTTCAACCCTGACCTCCGGCCAGGGCGCGGGCAGCGTAAAAGGATCGCCTGCCGGGCAGCGGGAACCGGCGGCTACACTGTGCAGGCACCAACTACCGTTCCCCTGTCCCAGCGCCAACAGGTGATTACGGTTCTCCCCGTTGGCGTCGTCCCGCAGCCAGAACAGGAAATTACGCACCTGCCAGGCGGTTTGCCACAGACGCTGCTGTTGCTGCCAGCGTTGCCAGCCGTTAAATCCTGCCGCGCCGAG
>DATEKR010000303.1:0-5744 GCA_035277345.1 Enterobacteriaceae bacterium | reverse complement strand
GATATCATCCGTGGAGACTTCGCGCACCGCGTCGCCAATCCAGGGTTTTTCCACCCGCTGACCAAAGTAGTCATTCGGCCCCCCGAGCCGTATACCCAGCGCGCCCGCGACGGTCCCTTCGGGCCAGGCGCAGTTTGGGCTGCTGTGATTTTTACGATCGCGCCAGCCGGTACGAAAAGCGCGACCGGCATCTTCCCGACACAGCCAGGCGGCAATTGTCAGCAGGAGCCAGCTCAGTCGGGCGGGAATAAAGTTCGCCACATCATCCAGCCGGGCACTGACCATCCCGATAGCGCGGTATTTCTCATGCTTATAGCCGACCATAGAATCGAGGGTATTGACCGCCTTATAGGCCATCGCCAGCGGTGCGCCGCCCAGCAGCAGAAAGAAGAGTGGCGCGATCACGCCGTCAACGCTGTTTTCCGCCACGGTTTCCACCACCGCACGGCGGATCTGCGGAGGCTGCAGGGCGGAAGTATCGCGCCCGACAATCCATGACAGTTTTTCCCGACTCTGCGCCAGGTCATCCGCACGCAGAGGGCGCTCCACCTCGCGGGCCGCATCGGCAAGGCTACGGGCGGCCAGCAGGGTAAAGATCATCCAGACCTCTACCGCCCAGCCAAGCCAGGGATGCAGGCTGCGGGCCAGGATCAGTACGCCCCAGCTCAGACCGCCGGTGGTACCCACAACGACCAGCCACATCAGCGCGCCGCCCACGCGCAGGGCGCGTTGACTATGACAAACCCGGCGCACCCAACGCTGGGTCAGCGTGATAAGGGCGCC
The DNA here is from genome assembly GCA_035277345.1 of Enterobacteriaceae bacterium. Taxonomy (GTDB): domain Bacteria; phylum Pseudomonadota; class Gammaproteobacteria; order Enterobacterales; family Enterobacteriaceae; genus BIGb0383. The sequence continues at coordinate 4,961 of DATEKR010000303.1, read as the reverse complement.
AATCCAGCGCACCGGATGCGGCATACCGCGCGGATCGCCAATCAGACAATCCAGCAGCCAGGCGGTGGCCCAGGCCAGCAGCGTCACTGGGCGCGCCTTGCGGCGTTGAACCAGTGATTCAGCAGGGTCGGGCGCTGGGCAAAGTGCAGATGCAGATAGCTGGCAAAGGTATTGCCCACCTGCCAGCCGCCGCTCCACTGGCGCAGCACCTCACCATCGCGGGTTTTACGGCACGCCAGCGTGGCCGGAAGGTCCGTCGTAAAATCGGAGTAGTGGAATTCGTGGCCGCGCAGGATCTCCCCGGCGGCGGCCAGCAGCGTTGAGGTGGCGGCCCGGGCTTCACAGTAGCCAAACCGCGTCAGTTTCGTCCCCATCCGGCTGTGACCGGGAAGAATGCCCGCCAGGCGGTGAGTCTCGCCGTTGAGATCGCACAGGGTATCGCCGAGAACCATCAGCCCGCCGCACTCCCCGTAGATCGCCACGCCCCGCCGATGCGCCGTCCGGATCTGCGCCAGCATCGGCTCATTAGCCGCCAGCTGTGCCGCGTGCAGTTCCGGATAGCCGCCGCCAAACCAGATCATCTGGCACTCGGGCAGCATCCGGTCATGCAGAGGACTGAAACGGACGATCCTGACCCCGGCCTGCTCCAGCAGCTGCAGATTATCGGGATAGTAAAAATTGAAGGCCTCGTCATCGGCCAGAGCGAGTGTCAAACCGGCCCCGGCTTCCGGCTTCGGCATCTCCGGCCATGCTCCTGGCGGGAGATGGGGCAGCGGACACAGGGCGAGGAGACGATCGATATCGAGGGTCGTTTCCAGCGCCTGCGCGAAACCCAGCCAGGCGTCGCGAAGCAGGCCCGACTCACGGGCGCTCACCAGCCCGAGGTGACGCTCGGGCAGGGAGATAGCCTTTTGTACGGGAACATAACCCAACACCGGGAGTTTGCAGTAGTGCTCAATGGCAGTTTTCAGCAACTGATAATGGCTGTCGCTGTTGACCCGGTTAACGATAACCCCGGCAATATTGAGGCGCGGATCGAAGTGCTGAAAGCCCATCACCGTGGCGGCAATGGAGGTGGAAACCGCCTTTCCATCCACCAGCAGGATAACCGGGCAGCCGAGCTGGCGGGCCATCGCGGCGGTGCTGCAGTAGTTCGGGTCGGTACCGTAACCGTCGTAGAGTCCCATGACGCCTTCGATGACCGCCACGTCAGCATGGCGCATCTGTTCGTTAAAGAGAGCGTTGAGAGTGGATTCCGGCAGCATAAAGCTGTCGAGGTTGCGGGAAGGAACGCCGGATACAGCACTGTGCCAGCCGGTATCCAGGTAGTCAGGGCCCACTTTACAGGGCTGAACACGCAGCCCGCGACGCTTAAGCGCCCCAAGCAGGCCAAGCGTGACGGTGGTTTTCCCACAGCCGCTTGCGGTCCCGGCAAGAATAAATGCGTGACGCCCTGCTGACATACCCCGGATCCTGTTCTGGGGTGAGACGGCGTAATCAGGACGTATGTTGACCCGGCCTTTCGACCGCACGCATCTGACCCACCCACTTCCCACCGAAGTTGTTGAGTATTACCAGCAGGCCGGTCTTCTGGCTTAGCGTCATCCTTACCTGCCCTTCCCGGTCTTGCGATCGGTGGTTTTGCGGGGTCGTCAGCATCACAGCAGCGGGGGCTGCGGGGGATTAACACCCCCTTCCCAGCCATATCTCTATGGCAAACCTGTTGGCTTCTTTTCAGCCCGCCCGCCGAAGGACAGGGTCCGACAGCCGGCGAGAAAATGCATTATCACATTGTAAAGAAATAAAGCGGATGCAGTGTATCCCTCAGTCGGGAATGACTTTTTGCGCTAAGACAATGAATGAGGTCGAATTGAGAGGGGGTACTGAAGGGGATTGCGGATAATCTCGCGGTGAGAGGGAGCCTCTCACCGCGGAGGAAACTTACTCGCCTTTCGGCTCGGCGACTTTCTGTTCGCCCATCACTTTCAGTTTTTTGGAGATGTCGCGACGCTCTTTCGACAGCTCGGCGTTTTTGATGATGTAGTCATCAACGCGATCTTCGTAGTCGGTCTTCATGCTGGCGATAATGCCCTGGATAGCCTCAACGCTCATGCCTGGCTTGATGTAGTCGCTGAGGTTGTCCAGCAGCAGCACGCGTTTCTGGTTGTCACGGATCTTTTTCTCAACGTCCTGAATTTCACGCTGCAGTTTGTTTTTGCGACGAAACAGGCGAACAAATTCCAGAACATCCTGGAACGAAGGCTTGATGATTTCCATTTTTACACCCCTGATAATTGAAATTCGGATTCGTTTAACGCGACCACCGTAGTCTGAACCTTACGGACTTACACAAAATCATTCAAGACCAAAGGCCGCACTCTGCGACGCAGACCCGGCGGCACCAGGCGCTGATTTTTACACTGCGGCCATCATAACCTTAACCGGGCTGAATCGAAACAACCTTGCAGCACGGGCGCTGCGGCTGAAGATTATTTGCGCAACGCCCGACAGATTAAGTGGGATAGCAACTCCAGCTGACGCGCCAGCTCGCTGCTTAACCAGACGTAGCCGTGGATGGGCGTCTCTACCAGGCTCTCCCCTTCCCGGGCGTCGATCAGCTGCCGCAGTTCGGCGGCAATCTCGCTCAGCCGTGCGCTGTTAGCAAGAATGGGCTGGGGATTTCCTTCATACAGCGCATGCGCGATGGTCAGCAGGGTTTGCTGGGTCATCTGCTGGGTTTCACGCAGAGTGCGCGCATTTAGCATTACAAAGTGGCTGTCGCGGGAAGCCCAGTACGCGTTAATTTGCAGCTCCAGCATGCAGACCAGATTGCGGTTAACGGTCTGGATCGCCTCAAAAATAGATTTCTGAATATGGGTTTCTTTGCTGGCGGGGGTGATCAGCGCACGCATCTTCACGACATCATTGAGCATCTTCTGCAGCCGCTTCTCCAGCCGGGGGCGCTCGACAAGATTAGGCGAAAATCCGGCCTGGTAGATCCGGTTAAACTGGGTAACATAGTGGGCCATCTGAATACGCCAGTGCAGGAAGGCGCGCTGGGGCCAGATACCGGTAAACAGCATCGCCAGCAGCGAGCCGAGGATCACATCGCCGCTGCGCCAGAGCGCAGTGTGCATATCGCCCGCTGGCGCCCCGACCACCACGGACAGGGTGATACCGATCAGCAGCGCCTGATAGGGCTTTTTACCCAGCGCCAGGAAACCACACAGGAACATGGCGACGGCGCACCACAGCAGCATCAGCGGCAGAGAGAGCAGCTCCAGCTTGAGCGCAATCAGCCCCAGCGTCGCGCCGAGAAAAGTGCCGCCGATCCGGTCGAAGGCGCGGGGCACCACGTTTCCCCAGAAGGAGATCGGCCCCATCACCACCACCAGGGTGATCAGCGGCCAGGTGCCTTCCGGCACGTCCAGCAGACGCACCAGCAGGAAGGTGAGAATAAACGCCAGCGCAATCCGCACGCCGTGAACAATACGGTAGTGTCGGTAGAGGCGTATTTCAAAAGGACTCAGGGATTTATCGGGACGCACAGCCGTTCTCCGGCAAGGGTCTGAAAGGTGCAATTGTACCGGTTTTTCCGCGAAGGGCATTACCCTTCGCGGTTAATACCTTGTTCGATCAGGCCTTATGGTGAATATAGTCGCTAAGCCGGGAGAAAAAACCGCCCTTCTCCACCGCTTCGAGCGTCATCAGCGGCAGATGTGCCACCAACTTGTCGCGGTCGTAAAGCTCAATCTCCCCCACCTGCTCGTGAGCAGCGAGCGGTGCGCTAAGCTCTTTGCGATTCAGGCTATAGCGGGCCTTAATATTGCTCACGTCTGTTTTGGGTAGCGCCAGCCAGAAGTCTTGCTCCGTGCCGAGGGCAACCTGTTCTTTATCGCCGTACCAGACTCGCTCATGGGCCAGCTGTTTCCCTTTTTGCAGGATCTGGACGGTATCAAAGTTCTGCTGACCCCAGTGCAGGAGTTTCCGGGCCTGCTCTTCACGCCCTTTCGGGCTTTCCGCGCCCATAATCACCGCGATCAGCCTGCGCTGGCCGTCAACCGCCGAGGCAATCAGATTAAAGCCCGCCCCGGAGGTGTGGCCGGTTTTCAGGCCATCGACGTTAAGGGACTTATCCCACAGCAGGCCGTTGCGGTTCTGCTGAGTAATACCGTTCCAGGTGAGGCTTTTCTCACTGTACATATGGTAGAACTCAGGCTCGCCGTGAATAATGGCGCGGGAGAGAACCGCCAGATCGAAGGCCGAGCTGTGCTGTCCCGGCGCATCCAGACCGTGAACGGTTTCGAAATGGGTATCGCGCAGATTTAGCTTTGCCACGTAGTCGTTCATCATCGTGACAAACTGCGGCTGCCCACCGGCCACATAGTCGGCAAGCGCGACGCAGGCATCATTCCCGGAATCGACGATCAGACCCCGGCTCAGGTCGCGGATGGATACCCGCTCTCCCGCCTTAAGAAACATCAGCGACGAGCCGTTAAAGACCGGATTCCCCTTTGCCCAGGCGTCAGGCCCTACGGTAACCAAATCGTCGGCGCTGATGCGGCGGCTGTCGATGGCCCGGTCCACCACATAGCCGGTCATCAGCTTGGTCAGGCTGGCAGGATTACGCTGCTGGTGTTCATTACCGGCGGTCAGCACCTGGCCGGTGGTGTAGTCCATTAAAACCCAGGACCCGGCCTGAATGGCGGGCGGTGACGGGGCAACATCCGGCGTGACGGCAAGGGCGGATGAAATACTCGTGGCGAGTAAAGATACAGCAATAAACAAGCGGGCTTTCAACAGCATATCCTCAGTGATTCATTCGGCGTCCTTTGTACGGAAACAGATATTTCTGAGCCAAGGCAAATTGAAAGCAGATGTGACAGCGCGGGCCGGAAAAGGCGCACTGCTCTTCTGGTCCAGGGCCGAATCGTTTACCATAGGCGCAATTGATCGCACCC